>CAZIWJ010000104.1:0-11823 GCA_964542855.1 uncultured Roseivirgaceae bacterium | reverse complement strand
TAAGGGCAACCTGGCCAATCAACGTAAAGCCCTGGCCGGAAACCATAAAAACCCTTCAAAGAAAGTACCCCCACCTTGAAGTGGTTATTCTAAATTACGGCCCGGTGGGAGCGCTGGAACTGCTCAGCTATACCGCCCGGTTTTTTCTGCATCCCGCTAATATTTATCTTTAATGCAGGTTTTCTGCTTTTCCGGGGAGGAGAGAAAAATAATACCTGCTGAGCGTTAAATTCCCGTTAAACAAGCTTCACCATGAAGGGCCTGTGGCCGATGTTTCTTACCTTCCGCAAAATTTACGTTTACCCTATGATAAGTTATACCCTTTTTAAAAAAATCTTCTTTTCTGCTACCTGCCTGGTATTGCTGTCGGGCGTTACGCTTGCCCAAACCGCTAACCGCTACGAAATTTCTTTTCCCAACGCCGTGCACCACGAGGCCGAGGTAAGTATTACCTTCCCCAATATTACCGACCGGATGCTTGAGGTTCGCATGAGCCGCGCTTCACCGGGCCGATACGCCATTCACGAATTTGCCAAAAATGTGTACAACGTAAAGGCAACCGATAGCGAAGGGAACGACCTCCCGGTTACCCGCCCTAATCCTTACGCCTGGCAGGTAGCCGGGCACGACGGAACGGTAACGTTTTCCTACACCATTTTCGGCGACCGGGGCGATGGCACTTACTTCCAGGTAGATGAAACTCATGCCCACCTGAACATGCCGGCAGTTTTTGCCTTTGCTCCCTCGCTGGGTTACCGACCCGTTCAAATTACCTTCAATACCCGCGATGACCTCAACTGGAAAGTGGCCACCCAGCTGGAACCGGTAACCGCAAATACCTTCCGGGCTCCGGACTTATCGTACTTCATGGATAGCCTGGCCGAGATCAGTGATTTCATTCTCCACGAATTTGAAGAAGAAAGTAACGGTAAAACCCAGACCATCCGCATCGCCCTGCACCACACCCTACCCGAACCGGAGGCCGATAAATTTTTTGCCTACGTAGAGCAAATTGTACGGGAGCAAAAGCAGGTGATGGGCGGGCTTCCCGATTTCGACTATGGCACCTACACGTTTTTGGTATGCAACTCGCCGCAGGCCAGCGGCGATGGCATGGAACACCGGAATTCAACTTACGTGGTGGACACCCGTCCGCTCCGGGGCGATGGGGTGGAAGCTGCGCTGGGCACCATGTCGCACGAATTTTTTCACTGCTGGAACGTGGAGCGCATTCGTCCAGCTACCCTGAAGCCTTTCGATTTTACGCAGGCCAACATGTCAGACGAGCTTTGGTTTGCCGAAGGCTTCACCAGTTATTATACCGACCTTACCCTGTGCCGGGCCGGCATTATTTCCCCACAAGCTTACGTGGAAGGACTGGCCCGCAGCCTGAACTACGTTACTTTGCGCCCCGGGCGCAAATTTCATTCCCCCATTGAAATGAGCCGCCAGGCACCTTTCGTGGATGCGGCCCGTTCCATCGACCCGTTCAATACCGGGAATGTGTTTACTTCCTACTACACTTACGGCAAGGTGCTGGGCCTTGCGCTCGACCTTTCCCTGCGCAACCTGGGGGAAGACCATACCCTGGATGGTTTCATGCAGCAGGTATGGCGGCAATACGGGAAGACGGAAGTTGCATATACAGTAACCGACCTGCAGGCTGTGCTGGGCGGATATACTTCTGAACAATTTGCCGGTGAATTTTTCAGCCGCTTCATCTTCAGCAGCAGCCTGCCCGATTACAAGGAACTGCTGGAAACAGTAGGGGTAGTGTACCAGTTGCAAAACCCCGGGCAGGCCTACCTGGGCGTTAGCTACCGCAGCCAGGATTCCACGTTACGCCTCACCGATTACCCGCGCATTGCCACCCCGGCCTACAAAGCCGGCCTGGATAAAAACGATACCCTGCTTGCCCTGAACGGAAAAGAATTATCTGGCCCAAAGGGCCTGCAACGAGCACTGGCAGGGCTTAAGCCGCTGGAAAAGGTAAGCATTACTTATCAGCGGTTGGGAAAGGAAAAAGAAACCGGGCTGGTATTGCAGCAATATCCGAACCGTAATACTGTGCTTATGGAAACCCTGGGCAACAAGCCTAACAAAAGCCAGCAACAGCAAAGGGAAGCGTGGCTTAGCCGCTAAAAAGTTATGTCACCGTTTGCCTGCGCGCAATTATAACGTATACCCTGTATTGTCATAGCACTGTTACTACCTTCTACACTAACAATCCTGTGCCATGCCAGGGCATTAACCAGGGAATTGTTTTAGCATCATGACCCTTATCAATTGCCTGTTCCATTAAACTGCTTAGTTTTGATGATCTGATTAACAACTGCTTATGCTCATGAAAAAAACGGCCTGCTTACTCCTGGCTTTCTGGGTGTTATCGGCCCACGAACTATTTCTAAAGTCCGATAACTACTTCCTGCAGCCGGATACCGGCGCTGAAGTATACCTGATTAACGGCACCTTCGATGAAAGCGAAAATGCCATTACACAAGATCGCATCATCAGCCCCCGCATAATCGGCCCCGGTTATGATGTAACCCCCGAATCGGGTCACTACTCTATCCGGGGCAAGGCTACTTACCTGGAATGGGAAACCGGTTCGGCCGGAACTTACCTGGCCGGTATTTCCACCAAACCCCGCATGATTGAACTAACCGGGCAGAAGTTTACCGATTACCTGGAACACGAGGGGCTTACCGATGTAATTGCCAGCCGTGAGCAACAGGGCATCAGTGAAAAAACCGCAAATGAGCAGTACGCCAAACACGTAAAAGCATTGCTGCAGGTAGGCGACAACCCCACCAACCATTACCAGCAGAAGCTGGGCTACCCCGTAGAATTCATTCCCCTGCAAAATCCGTACGCGCTGAAAGCCGGCGATGAAATTACTTTTCAACTGCTGGCCGAAGGCAAGCCGTTACCTAACCAAACGGTGCACTGCAGCTATCGGTCGCCAACACACGACAACAAGCAAGAGAATATGATGCGCACCAACGCTAAAGGCGAAGTTACTTTCACCCTAAATGAAGCCGGCCAGTGGTACGTTGCTTCTATTCACATGGTAACCAGCAACCAACCCGGAATTGATTATATTTCCGAATGGGCCACACTTACTTTCGGAGTGCGGTAATTTGAATACAAATTTTCTCCTGAAGCTTTTTTGCTACCTGCAATAACCGGTATCAGGTAGCTAATTATCGGTATGAACTACCAGCTTTATGCCTAAATTAAACGTAAAACCCGGCCTTTCCTATAAATTACGCCGGCTGTACCGGGTGCTGAACCCGAACGTGAGCCTTACCGATACGCCGGTTACCCTAAAAGCCGAGCGAAATGTAAGCATCCCCGTGCGCGATGGTATTCAACTGAAAGCCAATGTGTACCGTGCTTCGGGTACCAACCCGGCCCCTGCTATTCTTTCCCTGCATCCTTACGGGAAAGATAATTATTCCATTCAGGGGTCGCGCTTAAATTTCCAGTACCGCACCAGCCGGCAGGAGCAACCCGTTCGTTTCTCGGCCAACACCACCTGGAATGCCCCCGACCCCGGTTTCTGGGTCGCTAACGGATATGCCGTAGTGAATATCGACGCTCGCGGATTTTTTGCTTCCGAAGGGAACGGTTCCCTGCTGTCGGACCAGGAAGCTGAAGATTATTACGATGCTATTGAATGGGCTGCCCGGCAGGATTGGTGTAACGGGAACATCGGGCTCTGCGGGTTGTCGTACCTCGCCGCCAACCAGTGGAAGGTGGCGGCGCTTAGTCCGCCTTCGCTGAAAGCGATTTGCCCCTGGGAAGGGTTTTCCGATGCCTACATGGATTTTTTCTTTCCCGGCGGGGTGAAGGAGAACGGATACAGTGCCATTTGGTTGAAAAACCTGCAAAAGCTGGGTACCATGACCGAAGACTATTCCCAGGCACTGGAGCACGACCTGCGTAATGACTTTTTCCGACGCATGGCCCCCAACCTGAAAAATATTACGGTTCCCGCCCTGGTAGGTACCGGGTTCTCCGATCCGTTACTGCATTCGCACGGGGCATTCCGGGCGTTCAAACAAATTGCATCGAAAAAAAAGTGGGCCTATACCCACCGCGGACCCAAGCAGGCCGTCTTCTATTCCAACGAAGTACAGGCCATCCAATTGAAGTTTTTTAACCGTTACCTGAAAGCAGAACAAAACGACTGGGAATCCACGCCACCGGTTAGGCTGGAAGTGCGCGATACTGCCCCTGAAGTAGTTTCAACCGAATGGATAAGCCAGTGGCCCCCTGACGAAACAAGCTGGCAGAACCTGTACCTGCAATACGCCGAATCGGCCCTTCAGCCCGGCATGATTGGGCAGCAGAAAAGCATTTCTTTATCGCTCCCCGATCAGCGGCTCAGTTTTACCTACACTTTCGGCCAGGATACCCGGGTAGCCGGACCCATGCTGTTAACGGTTACGGTATACTGCAGGCAGGTTTTTGATGCCCGCGTGTTTGCCACGGTGTACAAGTACCGGCATGGAAAACCCGTTCCTTTTGAAGGCACTATGGGTTTCGGGCACGATGCCGTGGCGCAGGGCCGGGCCCGGATGTTGCTAAACGACGAAACGGTGAGCATTAATAATATTTATTCGCACGAGCCGGCTTTTAATCAGCCAGCGGATTTACCCCCCGGGGAATTCGTGTCGTTAAAAATCCGCTTAAGCGAATCGGCCACCCTGTTTCGCAAGGGCGATGTGCTGGAACTTACAATTGGTGGCCGGCAACCGTTTTCTTCCGGACTATTATCGGGGCCCTACCCGTTTCGCTACGAGGAAAGCCCGGCGGGAACCCTGCACTTTGTGGGTGCCCCGGCTTCTGCTTTTCTAACCCTTGCAATGGAATAAGTGACCAACTGGCAGGCTGCAGCCGGTGAACGAACAAAGTACCTGGTCTTTAGAAAAAAAAAGTGGTGAATGCTCAACGACTGCCGTGAATTAAAAAAAAACGGCCGTCTTCAAAAAAATACGGTGGTGCTTTGTACTCGTACCACGGTACAACGGGCAAAAAAGGCGGTCTTTGAAGAAATACGGAGTAGCACCGGAGAAAAAAAATGGTCGATGAGCAGCTACACTGCCTTTTTGACAAAAAACGGCGGTCGTTCAACTTCGCCCTGAAAAGGTTGAAAAATAATTTCGGTAGCTCAGGGAAAATGAAGTCATAAAAAAACCATGCCCTGGTTGAAAGGCATGGTTTACAAGGAAACGGTTACCTGTTGCAGTTAATAATCATCGATACCGCGAACCCGCTGGTAAGAGCCCGTAAATTCAGGACTAAGATTAGTAAGCAATGGTACGTATTCATCAATTTGTTCATTTAGCACATTAACGGCCTGTGCCACCAGCGCACGATTTTCGGCTTTGATCCGGTTAGCTGCTTTACGCTTTACCCGGTTCAGGGTAATTGTGCTGTGGTACATACTGTGTAATTGTGCAGCCTGGTTCAGCATATCGGCCGTTAATCCGTAATTTTCCAGATCGGTTTGCTTTGCAGTAGCCCGCTCCAGGATTTCAGAAGAGTAAGTTAGGAAATCAATTTCTCTTCTTCCCATTCTTCCTGTAGGGTTTAACCGTAGCTTCTGAACCAGCGCTTTATCATTCTGCTGTGCAGCATGCAGGCGCAACACCCCTTTTACTTTGGTTAATTCATCGGCAAGCCGGCGCTTCAGGATTTTTTTGTTGGCCGTGGCCAGTTTACCATCGGGCAGTTCCGAGTCCAGGTTTTGCCGAACTTGCTCCAGCAGGTTGTCCAGTTGCGATTTGGCCTGTTGCATGGCGAAATGATCGGTCCATAATTCATCGTGTGCGTTCAGCACTTCCTGTGCCGACAGCAGCATGCGGTAGCGATTAGTTGTTCGCTTGTCCATAATAATAAAACGTTTAATAATGAATAAATGAGTTAAGTGTTGCGCAACAGTTGTAAAGGTAGATCCTGGCTGTGTCAGATCGGGACAATGAACAATATTAATATTGTATTTATTTTACTTAATGTTTAAAAACCTCTTAACAATACAGCAAATATGGTATGAATTTGTAATTGCCCGTTGCAACGCCATTGTCACGATCTGACAATTAAAAAACCCCCTTGTAAATAAGGGGGTGATGAAAAACTATAATTTGCTCTTCTCAGCGTTTAAGCAGAGAGATACTCGGGTTTTGCGAATAAGTACAGTGAGGCAGTAACTTCAGCAATTATGATTACTGATATAACTAACGAGCCGAACGTTACTTGAGCCGGTTTGTACGCTTGCTTAAACCGGCGAGTTTACCAGCGGCTGTAGATTATTAAGGGTAAGCTTCCTGTTTAAAGAACTTCTGCACCGGCCCGGCATAAGCCGGGAAAGCCATTTTGCTTACCAGTTGCGCTCTTTCCGATCGTACCAGAACTTGCCGGTTAGCCCGGCATCGGCTTCGGTAGCCAGCCATACCGGGGTATCGGCTCCCTGCTCCACGGTTCGTGTTGCCGAGTTTCCGCCCATGTCGCTACGCACCCAGCCGGGATCAACTACATTTACCGGGATATTCTGCGGGGCCAGTTCGCGAGATAAATGCATGCCGACGGCATTCATGGTGGTTTTCGATACGCTATACATTGGAGCGAAACTGCTTGCTCCGTTTAGGATTGCTCCCCCACCACTGGATACCAGGATAACCCGGCTTCCCGGGTTCAGCAGCGGCAGGCAGGCCTGCGTGACCCACAATGTACCCAGGGCGTTGGTGTGCACGGTATCTATTGCATCAATCGGTGGCGTTTCAATAAGAGGGGTGGAACCATTCGGTAAAATACCGGCATTGTTGATGAGCACGTCGAGGTGCCCGGTACGACTTTTAATTTCCTGTACGGCGGCCGCAATACTGGCTTCATTAGCCACATCCATCTGCACAAACACCCCTTCCAGTCCTTCTTTGGTGTAATGCTTCAGGGCAACCGTTCCGCGTTCGTGGTCTCTTGCGCCCAGAAAAACAAAGTATCCTTTTTTGCCCAACTGCCGGGCTATTTCGTAGCCTATTCCTTTATTGGCTCCCGTTACTAGTGCGTATTTCATGGTCGTATACTTCTGGTTTTTAATTTGTTGTACAGTACTTTAGCGGTTTTTAATTGTAGTTCAAACTTTTAGTGTAGAAATTTTCAGGATAACCCCATTTAAATTTGTTTACAAAAAATTCGGCAGGTGAATTGGTCATCGTGGGTTAAGCAACAAACTGGCTCACGAAATTACGGGCCAGTAAATATTAACTCATTGCGTTTCCCGGTAGTTGTAATAATTAAAAGTGACTTGATGATATGACAGACCAGATTCAATTCAGCCTCGCCAGTTCTGAACTGGAAGACTACCTGACTATCGACATTGTTATTAATGGTTATGACCTGAAATCAATTATTGCCAGCATTGAATCAGAGCAGATTCACAATATGCCTTTAACTATCCAGGCCGGGGCTTACGAGGGTATTTCTGCTTTTATTGCTTTTCATACGCACAACCACTTTTATGGAGAAACCGTGAGCGGGTACCAACAGGAGGGTAACCGGTTTACTTTATTTGAGTACATCCACTCGGGAGTGCCCGGGGAGCATACGGTAACCTGTGAGATAAACTTTTCGGGCGATGAAGTAACCTGGAAAAATTTCAGGAACATTTCCAGTGTTATCCCCGAAGGATTTTCCTATTACGATCTTGAGTTTCGTTTTAACCGGGAGGAGTACCTGCAAGCCATTCATAATTTTCGGGAAGAAAAGATAAATCCGGTTTATTCGGGGTAATGTTGAAGTAAAATGCAGGCCACCTTGTGGTACACTGGCGTAGAATAAACCCGTGTGATACAGTATTTTTATTCTGAAGTTACGCGTAACCGGTATGCCGGCCCAGCGGTATGCCGGCCCAGCGGTGTGCCGGCCCAGCCCGGCAGGATTTACCGGGATTCTCCATTTAACAGCCAACTCGGCCATCGCTACACTTTATTAGTTGTTCCGTTGCACGCAGTGATTAAACCGATGGGTAAATAATTGGCTCTGCTCGTTTGCAAGCTTCACGTCAGATCTGATCTACAATATCCCGGATAATTGCCAGGTGGTGATTGGTGTGAATTTCAAGAAAGCGCAGGGTATCGGCTTTATTCAGGTTTCCGAAAGAAGGATGCGTAAAGAAAGCATTATCGGGCAGGCTCTGAACGATTTCCAGTTTCTCTGTTGCCTTGGCCATGATGTTGCGGATTTCTTCTTCCGAAAATGATTCCGGGGGCAGGGCCGATTTCGGAGCCTGGGCCACTCCCCGTTTCAGCTGCCCGGTAGCAAATACCTGGTTGCGCATTGCATTTTCCTGCGGCTGGTAATTTTCCGGGTCCGATAACGACAGCGCCTTGCTTACACTGGCAATAACTTTCAGGCTATGGAACAAGTGCCAGCCCACGCTGGCCTTCGATACGTCGGGGGCTGCAGCCTGGTGGTGGGGCAGGTATTCTTCCAGTGGTTGTAAATCGAGGGCTTTGCTCATGGGAGTAGGAGTGGGTTTACTGCGAAATAAAGACTTTTTCCGGGAATTGTAGCGTGCAGGGAACAAAGCTACCCTGCAGAAACCCTTTTCTTGCCTAATTATTCTCTCCCCGGTTCACCGTAAACGAAAAAAGGAGCGTAAAAGCTCCTTATATTCAGGTTGTTATGAAGGTGATTGGTCGGGATGACTGGATTCGAACCAGCGGCCCCCACGTCCCTAACGTGGTGCGCTAACCTGACTGCGCTACATCCCGATTTTTTTAATTAGGTTTGCAAAAATATACCATTATTACGGAAAACACAACCGTCCGCCCAAGCATTTAACCAGCTATGAGTATTGCCATGATCCGCCACTGCACACTATTTTTTTTACTGGCCCTGCTAGCTTCTTGTTCCGGGGTGCAAAAGGCCCTGAAATTACAGCAGAAAAGAGACTTCTGGAAGGCCGAATCGGTTCAGCGGAAGCTCCTGGAAAAAGATTCGTCGAACTTCGCCGCCTGGTATGCCCGCTCAGTGCTTTACGCCGATACGGCCTTTAGTGCCTTTCAGGTCGATTCCTCATTTACCGCCCTGAACACGGCCATTCAGTATTACGATTCTACCGATTCAGTAACCCGCACCAGGCTGGTGAAGCAACACGACATTACCCGTGGTAGTCTTCGTACCCAGCGCCGGCGCGTTGATAGCCTGGCTTTTGTCCGAGCCAAAACGGCTAATACCGTAAATGCTTACCAGGATTTTATTAACCGCTTTACCGGTGCGCAGCAAACCGACAGTGCCATTGCCCTGCGCAACGCGCGGGCTTTCGACTTTGCCCTAAACCTGGATACTTACCAGGGCTATAAAAGCTTTATGAACCAGTATCCCGATGCCAGGCAATACCCGGAAGCAGAAGAACGATACAATGCCCTGGTGTTTGAAGAAACCGTTAGTACCGGCAGCCTGCAAAGCTTTATCGATTTCCTCAATGCTTTTCCCGATTCACCTTTCCGCACCCGGGCCGAAAAGGAAATCTTCGAGATGGCAACCGCAGGCAATGACCTGGACCAGTATTCCTGGTTTATTGAAAACTACCCCAACAGCCCGTTTACCCCACTGGCTTTTAATTTGCTGTTTTACCAGTTTACCCGTAACCAGTCGGCCGAAGCTTTCCTGTACAGCAACAACCGGTTTCCCATTGAGCTGGTCGATTCCCTGCGGCGCGAACTTAACCGGCGACCGGGCCACCTGTATCCTTTCATGGAAGATAACCTCTTCGGTTTTATGAACGGCCGGGGAGAACCGGTTATTCCGGCCCGTTACACGGGAGTAGAGCAGGAAGTGTTATGCCGTGGTGTAGGCGAAAACTACGTGCTGGTGGAGCGGGAGGAGAAAGGGAAACCGGTTACTCACCTACTCTCCACCACGGGGCAGCAAATTTATCGTTTTGACGCAGGAAAACAGGTGGAAAAACTGGGCGCCGGTTTGCTGGCCGTACATCATGGCTCCAGTACCGGTATGATCCTGCTTAGTGGCCACGACCTTATAAACCCCTCATCCGGAACGGAAGAGCTGGATTTGCTGCCTGTTGTGCGCAACGACGGATCGGAAAGGTACGCTTACCTGGCCTACCGGGAGAAAGGCAAATGGGGCATCCGGGCGCTGAACGGAAGGGTACTGCTAAAACCGGCCTACGATGCCATTTACAGCAGCGGGTCATTTATTATTGTGGAGCAGGGGTTGAAACTGGCGGTAACCAACGTGGAAGAAATAGCCAGTCTGGCTAATCGCGATAACAGCCTGTACTTGTCGTTCCTGTACGATGACACCGACCTGCTGAGCCCGGATTACCTGCAGGTAATGAACGGACAAACCGAAGGCATTTTACGCACCGATTTATCTTACGAAATTCCATTGGAGCGGCACGCTATTGTGCGGCAACTGAGTAACTTCGTGTTGGGTACCGATTACTGGCTGGTAAAACAGCAAAGCGGAAATTACCGGCTGTATTCTGCTTCCGGGAAAAGTCCGGAAGATACTTACCTGGACGCCAGTTTCAACGGCCGCTGGATGGCCCTGCGCAACGACCAGAAACAATACGCCCTGTTCGACCTGGAGGAAATGCCCGTTAAAAATTCTATCACCTATGATTCCCTGCGCATTCTGAACAGCGATTTCGTAGAGCTTTTCGATTTCAGTTCGCCCGACAGCGCTGGTATTTTGTTCAGTAACCGCAAGCAAATTAATTTTCCGGTTGGCGGGGGAGCCAGCCCTTTCAAGGTGCTGCGGACCGTTTCTACTTCCCGCTCCGACTCATCGTTCCTGGTGTATTCCGGGGAAAAAGAAAAGGCTGTTTACGACCGGCTGGGCAACGAACTGCTTTCCATCCGCTGCGATGAAATTACGATGCCTGCCCCCGGATATTTTGTGGTTAAAAGAAAGGGTAAGGAAGGCATGTACGATGCGCAGGGCAAAAAAGTACTTAACATCCGTTACGATGGTATTGCCAATTACCGGAACGAATCGCTGGCTGTGCTGTCGGGAAACCGGTTTGGCCTGTACGACTGCCGCGAGCAGACCTTTATTCAACCCGCGTACGATGCCCTGCTACAGGTAACCCGCACCCGTACGTCGTCGTTTTATGTAGCCCGGGAGCGGGGCAGGCTGGGATTTATCACTGCCGATTCGGAAGAGCTGACTCCCTACCTGTTTACTGATACCCGGGCCTGGAACGATACTTCGGCCTGGGTAGAGTACGAAGACCAGTGGCATTTACTGAATTTAAAGGAAGCGCCGGGCGGGAGAAATACGGAAGATTACCTGGATGCCGCGCTACTGCTGGAAGAAATTAATTCTATCCAGGTATTTGCAGAACACGATGCAGAGCAGTTAATGCTGATTGGCACCGGTGAGGGGTACGGACTGGTAAGCAACCGCCGGGGCTTACTGTACCGGCCTACCCTGGACGATATACAAGTTATCGGCGACCTGGCCGGTAATAACTTCCTGTATTCGCTGGAGAAGTACGTATCGGAAGCCGAACTTCACGTAATGATTTACGAAAACAGCCAGGGGGAGCAGGTATTTAAAAACGCCTACACGCCCAATCAGTATGACCGGCTGTACTGCGATGATTAAACGGAATGGTGATTATTTCGTGACTTGTAACCAGTGCTTGTTACGGCTTGTTACTGCATTAAAGCAATTACTTGTGCGTAATGCTGTAATGATATTTAAAAGCCGGCTACTGATAAGCCGTATTTACTCTAATTAAAGAAAAATAATTATATTAATTATATGTCTGGACAAGGTTCTACCGGA
>CAZIWJ010000103.1:0-12071 GCA_964542855.1 uncultured Roseivirgaceae bacterium | reverse complement strand
ATTTTCGTCCCTTACCTGAAAACGCTCGATACCAGCAACCTTATTTTTGCATCACCCGACGTAGGTGGAGTAAAACGAACCAGGAACTATTCCCAGTATTTCAATACAGACCTGGTTGTTATCGATAAGCACCGCAAGCGGGCTAATGAAGTAGCCAGTATGCAGGTAATTGGTGATGTAACCGACCGCGATGTAGTGCTGGTTGATGATATGGTAGATACCGCCGGCACATTATGCCGGGCAGCAAACATCATTAAAGAAAAAGGCGCCCGGTCGGTAAGAGCCGTCGCTACGCACCCACTGCTTTCAGGAAAAGCATTTGAAAATATCGAGAGTTCCGAACTGGAAGAACTGGTTGTATCAGATACTATTCCCCTGAAACGGGAAAGTGAAAAAATAAAAGTGCTTTCAGTAGCCGAAATGTTTGCCAGGGCAGTGAAGAAGATTCATGAATATGAATCTACCAGCCCTTTATTCATTTCAAGAAAAAGAGTATAAATAAGTATAGACATGAAAAAGATAGAGATAGTAGGTTACCACAGATCCGACCTTGGTAAGGAAGCAGCAAATAAGCTGAGGAATGAAGGTTATGTTCCGGGTGTGCTGTACGGAGGAGATCAAGTTGTGCATTTTTATGCGCCAATTATTCTTTTTAAGCCGCTAATCTATACGAACGAGGCGCATTTTGTAACGCTGAACATTGAAGGTTCGGAATACGAATGCATTCTTCAGGATGCGCAGTTCCACCCGGTAAATGACATGATCGTTCACGCTGATTTTCTGTTAATTCAGAAGGATCGAACATTGAAAATGAATATCCCTGTTCGTTTGAAGGGCGTTGCACCAGGTGTTGCTAAAGGAGGTAAATTATACCTGAAAGAGCGCACACTCAAAGTTTCTGCATTACCGGAACACATGCCAGAATTCATTGAGCTTAGTATTGCCAAGTTAAATTTTGGGAAATCGTTGCGGGTGAAAGATGTGGAGCAAAATAACTTCATGATCCTGAATCCTGAATCTTCACCGATTGTTGCGGTGGAAATACCTCGTGCATTACGTGGAAAGCAGCAAGATGATGAAGATGAAGACGAAAGTGAAGAAGTAGAAGAAGAAGTAGCTTCCTAATAACTTTTTTGCATAAATTATCACATCACAAGCAAACTGTTCTTTAAACTTCAGTACTTATTTCTGATTATTACTAGCTGTTCAGAAAGTTGAAGTGTGAAGGACAGTTTTTTCTATGAAGTATCTTGTAGCAGGATTAGGTAACCCGGGAATTAAGTATAAACTTACCCGACACAATATTGGCTTTCTGGTTTTGGACAAACTGGCCGTGCAGGAGGATCTGCGCTTTGAGGCCAACCGGCATGCTGAAACCGCTTCGTTTAAGTATAAAGGCCGAAATATTTATCTGATTAAGCCTACTACATATATGAATTCCAGTGGTAAGGCTGTTAATTACTGGCTTCAGCAACTGAATATCCCTAAAACCAACTTGTTGGTAATTGTAGATGACATTGCCCTGCCCTTTGGAAAAATCCGGATGCGGGCCAAAGGAAGCAGTGCAGGTCATAACGGCTTAAAAGATATTGAGCAGGCTACAGGTGGGGCTAATTACCCCAGGCTTCGCTTCGGTATCGGTAATAGCTTTTACAAAGGGCAGCAGGTAGACTATGTACTCAGCAACTTCAATGAGGAGGAAATGGTAGGCCTCCCTGACATGATTGATCGTTCAATTGATATGATATTTGGATTTGCGGCTATTGGTATTCAACGAACCATGAGCCAGTTCAACGATTGATTTTATATATCAACTGGCCCTCCCATGTCCATTCCTTCGTCCACCCAGGTTCTTTAAAGTGAGAAGTTCTCGATGTTTTAAAGTAAATAAACCAGTTACGGCTCAGTTTCCATTGCACCAACAAGAAATTTTTCAAACCGGGCCGTGAATATGATGCTACCGAGAAAGTATACAGTAATCCGTTCTCATAAATGAACTGGCGGGCTCCATCATCGAACGAATCGTAGAATACTGAACTGAAACGCAGGTTAAACCGCCCCCATCTCTTTGCTAGCTGCTGGTTGAATAAAATACTTTTCCCGTTTTGATTTACAGCTATCTGAACCTGGTGTTTTACTTCAAAGATATTTCTGTTACTCAACTGTATTTGAAATCGTTTTCTATTTACAGGCATTAAAGGACGCAACGGTAATTGGTTGTGAGTAACGGTTTTCTCGCTTTCATCAAATAGCATTCGGGCCCTTACATGGGTTTTACCGGGAAGTTGCCCTTTGAGGGTTAATCGAACTTCAGTGCCGGACGAAGAATTGTTGGCCCGGTACGATATCCAGGGATTGTTGTGCATATCATAAGAAAGCTCGATTGAAAAACGGTAAAAAACATTCCATTTAATCGCTGCCATTATACCCTTTTCATTTTTAGTGGCACCCGATGAACGAAATCCGTTGGCAAATTGGCCATAATACCCCGGATGATAGTACCGGGCAAGCAACGAAAACCGAAATGCATCGGCCGGGTTAGCAATGACACCTGCAATAAACCCGGGAGCCGAAGACCAGGCCAGCTCAGAAAAAAATAGGGTGTTATTCTTTCTTCCGGAAAAGTAAATACTACCGGATAATTGGGAGTTTCCCCTGAAATGATGAATGGTTTTCCAGTTACTCTCCGGCTGGCGAATTTGGCTAAATCGGAGGTGATTAATTGTAAGCCCCCCCCTAAAACGTTTTTTCTTACTTTTCCAGTTAATGACTAACCCGCCACTTTTTAGCTTCAGTGTTTTTCTGGCAGCCAGTTCAGAAGCTGTCCGGTGATATCCCCCTTCCCTGAGAGTATTAAAATATTCAAAGCCGGATGAGTCCTGGTGTATCGTAGCATCGTGAAAATTAACAGAAAAGAAAGTCCGGCCCGTGAAATTTCCCCAATGCGTATCGAGTGCATACTCAGCAGCTACACCACGAAAGAAGTTGTTTTCCCGGGTAGCCTTGTAACCTTCTATACCATCTGCTGCCCAGTACCCCCTTCTAATCCCTCCTCCCTGGAAAAGCCGGAACCCTGACCCGAAAATAAGCCCCTGCCCCGCCTGTACGATATAATCGCCCAAAATAAGCCTGGCGGGTAGTTTTTTACTCCGGAGAGTTACGTGGGCAGAATAAAAATCGTGTCCATACTTTTTTTCTTCAGGTTTCCACCTAAACTTTTCTCCTGCATCTTTTTCAATGGTTACACCGGCACTAAACCGTTCTTCCTTTTCCAGGAATAACCGGGAATAGTGCTTAATATTATTGCCTGCATATGAAGCAGATGATGCTGGTTTATATTGAAATCTGTTAATTACCAGGCCTTTAGTACGATCAGGTATTGTTTCCCGGAAAGCAAATAACAGGTAAGGGATGGTTCGTTTAACAGTTGTGCTATCCCAGGAAGGAATCAGGTAGAGTTCGTACTTGCTCAGCAAGTTTCCAAAACGTTCCCTGTACTTTAGCAAATGATTCATTTGCCGTTCGCTAATCCAGAATAACTTTTCCAGGTCATAAACAGTAGCAGTGTTAATGAAAACTTTTTTATCAAAGTAAGGTGCTATCATATCGGCAGAAGCCACCGGCTGTGAACCAGTAAACTGATTTTCTCTTTCCCGGTCAAAGGCTTCTTCCAGGTCCTGGGCGAATACCCCAGCAGAACAAGCTACGCTGAACAATAAAGCAAATAATAACAAGAACAACTGATTACGAATGCCTGGTTAAAATGGTGGTAAACTGTAGCTGTTGAAAACTGCCTAACTCCCGATGAAGGTCAATGGCATAGTTCACCGCTATTGTATCGTTTGAAAAGCCCAGTCCGAAGCGGAATTTCCTTTCCGCTGTTCTTACGGCTGTTTCAAAGGTGAAAAACTTCCCTACCAGGCAGGTAAAGCCCCCGTTAACCTGAAGGGGCTGATGAATTGGTTTAATGAGGTCTGCAACGACCATAATTTTACCAGCCGGGCTTACAGCTATACCTGCAGTAAATGTAACGGGCAGAATTTCCTGGCTACCGGTATAACCTCCAGCCAGGATATTATTAGCTTTCAGCCCCAGTTTTACCCTTTCTGATATTGTAATAATGCTTCCTGCCATTAAGGATAACCCATAGCGGGTAGGCAGTCCTTTACTGGCCAATTGAATAACCCTGGTTTGAAGGCCAACACTGCTTCGTGCGATGGCGTGGGCTGCTGCAACACGTAATTCAGTTCTGGAAAGCAACTGGTTTCCTGTATAACTGATGCTTCCGGAATAATTAACGGCTGGTGTGGAAAGTATCACACCTGCAGTTGAATTATACAGGTTGGTGCCCGGGTGGTGCTGATGCGCCAGGTACAGCCGGTTTTGATTGCTTGATTGTAATCCGGCAGGACTGGATGACCATACGCCATAGTGGGCTGAATAAGGCAAATTGAACAAAGCGAAAGAATGTTCCGGGTCGGATGACCCCAGTAGCAACAGAAGAAAAAGGGCAGTCATGGAAAATATTTAGTGTGTTTGTCTTTCCGAAGCTAAAAACAACATCCGGAAATTTACGGGTGAGTTTACAGTTGGTATTAAATCCGTTACAAATGGTTCGTTATAGTTTATACCTGGTTACCGTGTTACTGGTCAGCCTGGGGGGGCAACCTGGTTTTGCCCGTGAGTTTTCCTGGTTCAATACCCTAATCATTACCGAATTTCTGCCGGTTACCAGCGATTTACATCCGCACGAGTACGTTGAAATTTATAATCCTGGACCGGATGATGTGTCAACAGCCGGACTCGTATTGTCAGATGAATCCCGATCGGTAATACTTCCCGGAGTAACGATTTTTCCGGGAGAGTACCGGGTAATAGCGGAAAAAGAGTTTGCTGCTCTCCATCCTGAAATTAATGTGCTGGTTGTTAACAATCTGCCATCACTGAACAACAACGGCGACGTTATTCGCATCCGGAAGGCATCGGGAGCACTGGTGCACCAGTTGGCCTACGACCTTTCATGGAAGCAGAGGAATACCAACGATTGGGCCTGGGAGATGCAGAACATCCTGCAGCCCTGTTCAGGAGTGGAAAACTGGAAACCAAACCAAACCGGATCGGCAGGCAAGGCAAACCATGACCTGAGAAAAATACCTGATCGGGTTTCTCCCTGGGTAACGGATGTTTTCAGTGTTAAAAACGATAGCCTGGTTGTTGTACTTAACGAAAATATAAATCCAGGGCAATGGTTGCGAGGAGTATTTGAAGTGAACGGATCGGAAATCGCACCCGCAATTTACCCGGATAAGCATCGCTTTAATACTGCCGGTTTAAAGTTACCAGATTCTTTACTGCCAGGAATCCAGCATCACCTGTTGGTTCGTAGCCTCACTGATTGTAGTGGTAACTTTGTGGTGGAACAAAAAACTTCTTTTCAACTGACCGGACCGGCCGGCCCCCGCGATATATTACTAAGTGAAGTAATGTACGAACCTGTTCGTAACGCCCCGGAATACGTAGAACTGTACAATTTTGCAAGTTACCCGGTAAACCTGAAAGGCTGGCTACTATCGGTGCGGAATTCATTGGGGAAAGAAAAAACGGTAGCTATATCCGGGAAAGACAGGGTGCTGGAACCGGGAAGGTTTTTGATCCTGACTAACAATTTTTTTCAACAGGTTAGTGCTTACCCGCATACTCCTGAAAATACTATTCTCGAAATACCCGGATTGCCAGTTCTTTCCAATGAAGGCGGGGTAATAACCTTAATTCAGGATGATACGGTTGGTGAAAAGTTTAATTTTACCCCGGCACTGCATCATGACCAGATTACCAACACCGCCGGGGTTGCTCTGGAGCGAATTAGTTTTGCCCAATCTGCACTCGATGCTGATAACTGGCATTCAGCTTCGAGTACTTCCGGTTACAGCACTCCGGGAAGAAGGAATTCACAACAAAATGATCAGAAACTCCAGGAGGCTTCGCAAATTACCCTGGTAAACCAGTTAATAACCCCTAACCTGGATGGAGTATCGGACTATCTTTTAGTAGGTTTTTCACAATCGCTTCAGGGAACAGTTATTTCGGCTTTTGTTTACGACAGCAACGGCCGGTTGGTGAAAACATTAGCTAATAATCAGCTGGTTGGCACAAATAGTTATTACCGCTGGGATGCGGTTAACGAGCAGGGTAAATTAGTTAATAGCGGTCGGTATATTTTACTGGTAAAAGTTATCGACGATGAAGGTCGCGCCCGTAAGTTTATGAAAACTGTTGCCGTGAACAGGGTAAACTAACAAACCGTTGTTCAACAAGGCGGAATGTTATTAACTTGCAAAAAAGATAAGAAATGGGATTTTTACCGATAATTGTTGCGTTTGGCGGTTTTATCTTGCTTTGGGGATTAGTTACCAACTACAGCATCAGTAGTAGTAAGTCGGGAGTCAGGGAAGCGGCAAGCGAATTATTGAGCAAGGTAAGTGAACGTAAAGAACTACTTGAAAGCATTAATCGATCGGTTCATCTTCCATCTAACCTCCTTGTGGAGTCCAGTTCTGCCGAGCAAATTATTAGCCAGGAACGCGGTATGCGCAAAGAACTGGATAAAATAAAGGAACAGCTACCCGATCAGGTTGCCCAACATCTAACTGCATTAAATACTACAATTAGTAACAAAATAAGCCTTTACCAGCAATACAAGAGAAAATATAATCTGCTGGTTAGTAACCTCCCTCATAAAATTGTTGCCACACTAACCGGCAGATCGCCAATAAGTAATTAACAGGTAAAATACCCTGTCACACGTAACTTTTTGGTATTTATTAGTTTAAATTCCTATAATTATTATGTAATATTTGTAAGACGTTTTACCAGTCAATTTCCAAATCTGGAAGTAATGGCAAAAGTACTAGATGCCTTCTTTAATGTATCGCCTTGTGGGTTAATACTTCTGAACAAAGAAGGTGAAATTGTACGTTGCAACGAAAAGGCTGATGTTTTTCTTCAAGCTGTTAAATCAATAACCAGTGATGTTAACCTGCCTGCCTACCTGGAAAGTATTCAGGCGAATGAATTATTGAATACCATTAATCAGTGCCTTGCCGGGCGTGGCTCTTTTAAGGAGATAACCGTTTTCATTCCTGTTCTTTTTAACAAATTTACATTCAACGGAGAGCCCTTTGAACACGAAGGAGAGTTGCTTTACCTTATTTCGCTGGAAGAACAGCATAACCTGGAGCGTGAACAGTTACTCGATCAGCTCGACTCTTACGAGAGTTTCATTAAAAAAATGAGCGATACGGTGCCCGGTATTCTGTACGTTTTCGACCTGATTCAACAGAAAAATGTTTACAGCAATATAGCGGTTGTGCCTGTTCTGGGTTACAGCATTGCTGAAGTTAAGGAAATGGGAGGTGAAATCATGCCCCGGTTACTTCACCCGGAAGATGCCATACGGATTGGCGAACATCTGGCTAACTTTCCTGACCTTGCCGATGGAGAAACAATAGATCTCGAGTACCGGATGATGCATAAAGACGGGGAATACCGCTGGTTAAAAAGTAAGGAAAGCGTTTTTTCCAGGAACCGTAAGAATGAAATTACCCAAATTGTTGGCACTGCAATAGATATTACCGGGCAGAAAAAAGCCGAAGAAAATAAAGCAAGGTTACTGCACAAGGCACGGCAGCTTAATGAAAAACTGAGCTGGACACAACAAGAACTTCGAGAAGACCGGCAGAATATTGCCCGGTCGGAAGCCTACCTCAGAGCGATCCTTAATAGCGTCGATTATGGGATCTTTGCTGTCGATACGGAATGGAATATGTTATTTTTTAATGATTTCCACGCCAAATACCATGAGCTGACTTTTGGTAAAAAACCCGCTATTGGGGGCAACATGCGTAAGGATTACATGTCGTTTAAAAGCAACCTGGAACACGATGCCTATTCAAGGGTATTAAAGGGAGAAATTGTTTCCTTTGAAGCCCGGATTGAAAATGCCGATGGAGAAAGCCATCACTGGGGTGCATTTACTTATAGCCCGATAGTAATTAATAAGGAAATTGTTGGTGCGGTTTTCTTTGCCCAGGATATTACTGAAAGAAAACTGAACGAACTGGAACTGCAACGCAGAGAAAGGCAACTTAACTCCCTGGTTAATTCTCATAGCAATTACCTGATCCGAATTGATATGGAAGGGAATTATACGTTTGCCAACCAGCCATTCCTGGATGCATTTGGCCTTACCGAAGATGAAATTTTAGGATACAACTGCATGCCAACTATCGTTCCTGAAGACCATGCAAAGACTCACAAAGTTGTAGAAGACTGCATTAATAATCCCGGGAAAATTCATTCGCTATCTATGCGTAAGCCAACCCGGAAAGGAAACATTAAACATACCACCTGGGAGTTTGTGGCTATTCCCGATGAAGAAGGTAAGTCGTACGAAATACAATGCGTTGGGCAGGATATTACTGAAAAAATACAAGCCGAAAAATCCAGGAATGAAATTCTTTCCCGCGTTTCAGACGGTTTTTTTTCGGTAGATAATGAATGGAAAATTACCTACGCAAATGCTGCTGCTTTGAAAACCTGGCAGCTTAAACCGGAAAACGTATACGGGAAAACCATTGAAGAAATGTTCCCCGAAGCGTGGAAGAGTGGTTTTTTTGCAGTGTTCCGGGAAGCTATGGAAGAACAGCAACCCATGGTTTCAGAAGAATACTATCCACCTTATAACCGCTGGTACAGTGCTACCTGTTATCCTTCCGAATCGGGAATGAGTGTGTACTTCCAGGATATTACAAAGAGGAAACTTGCCGAAATTGAAACTACTGAATACGCTGAACAGTTGAATACCATTCTTGAAAGTATTACCGATGCTTTTTTTACAGTAGACAAAGAATGGCATTTAACCCGGGTGAATACTGAATTATTAAGTCTGGTAGGTTCCAGCCGAAAGCAAATACTGGGGCAGAGCCTCTGGGAAGTATTCCCGCAAAGCGAAAACAACCTGATGGTTTCTCGCTTTAAAACATCCTTGCAAAACCAGGAGGCCAGCGTTTTCCAGCAGTACCTTGCCGCAAAAGACGTCTGGCTCGACGTGCGGGTTTACCCCAGTAAAGATGGGCTTTCTGCCTATCTGAAAGACATCACCGAGGAGAAGAAAAAAGAAGAAGAGTTACTGGAGGTCAGCGAACGACTGGTCATTGCCACCCAGGCTGCCCAAATCGGTATTTTTGAATATCATATCTTCGAAGACCGGCTAAACTGGGACGATACCATGTACCGCCTGCACGGTTTCGAGCAATACAATGCACAAAGCATTCACTCTATCGGCCAATGGAACGCATTAATGCATCCCGATAATGCTTATCAGCCAGGGGTAGGCCAGTTTTGGTATAACGCCATTCAGCAAAATACCGGCAAAAGTAATTGTGAATCGGAGTATAAAATTTTAACACCCAGTAAGCAGGTTAGGCACTTGCGTTCGTTTGTAGATATTATCCGGGACAGTGAAGGTAAGCCCGAAAGGGTAGTAGGGGTAAACTACGATATTACGGCCATTCGAGAAGCAGAAGAGCGGGTGCTTACCTTCACTAACCGATTGTCAGTAGCCACCAAAGCTGCCAGTATCGGGGTATGGGAGTACGATGCATTAAAGAATAAAATTTACTGGGATGAAAATATGTATGCGCTCTATGAAATACCGGTGGGCGAGGAAATAACATTCCAGTCTTACCAGGAATTTATTCATCCCGATTCGAAGGCAATCAGTGAACCAGACTACGAAAAGCATCTTGAAAAATTGTTGGAAAAAAAAGGGGAACTGGTTGAACACAAAATTATTACCCGAAAAGCCAACGTAAAGCATATCCGCTCGTTTACCCGGGCCCTGAAAAATAAAAAAGGGGAGCTTACCCGGGTAGTAGGGGTAAACTACGATATTTCCGATATAAGGGAAGCTGAGCAGGAGTTGGTAGAAAATAACCACGAACTGCGTAAAATTAATGCCGAACTTGATCAGTTTGTTTACAGTACTTCACATAATTTAAGAGCTCCACTTACTTCGGTTATGGGTGTGCTGGGGGTATTAAGAGACGCCGAACAGGAAGAAAAAAATTATTACGTGGACATGGTGGAAAAGAGTATTGTTAAACTGGACGATACCATTCACGAAATTATTGATTACTCCCGTAACAACCGTCAGCAAATCGCTACCGAAAGAATAGATTTTGAAGAACTGATCAATGAAACAGCCGATACACTAAGCTACCTGGAGCATGCACAGCAAATAAACATAGTTACCCGGTATAACCTGGAAGAACCTTTTTTTAGTGATCCTACCCGGCTAAAGGTGATACTCAGTAACCTTATGTCTAATGCAATTAAATACGCCGATCTGCAAAAGGATAATTACGAAATTAAAATACTCGTAAATACTAAAAATTCATCCCTTTCCCTGGTTATTGAAGATAATGGGATAGGCATAGAAGATGAACAGATCGACAAAATCTTCGACATGTTCTACCGGGGTACCATTCAGTCGTCTGGCTCTGGTTTAGGCTTATACATTGTAAAAGAGGCAGTAGCCAAACTGGGAGGGGATATTCAGGTTTCCTCCAGCTTTAGAAAAGGTTCCCGCTTTTCGGTTAAAATACCCAACCGGGTTCAGGTAAATAGTGAAAGCAAAACCACGATTTAATTCTTTGGATAACCTTCAGCATACCCTACGATTAAACGATTTCCATCCTGTTATTCCGGCTGATTATTCTCCGGAAAACGTAGTGGTACTAGACTTAAGCAAACATAATGCAGCGCTTCAGCAGGTTGACCTGGCTAACACAGAAGCCTTTTCTAATTATATTTTCAACGAAGTGCTTCGGGGTAAAGTGGGGGTTGGCGGATACGCTGAAAACAGATACGTGTATACCCGAAGCCCGCATTACGGCGGTGCTGAACCCCGATCGGTACACCTGGGTGTAGACATCTGGGTGCCGGCTCACACCCCGGTACATGCGCCTTTAGATGGTTGGGTTTACGGATTTGCCGATAACCAGGGGTTTGGAAATTATGGCCCCACAATTATACTGCAGCATCGGTTAAATCGCATCTCTTTCTTTACATTATATGGCCACCTCAGTCGTAGGAACCTTCGGGGGCTGAAAGAGAAACAACCGGTACGTGCGGGAGAAATTATCGGTGATGTGGGCAATTATCCCGAAAACGGCGACTGGCCGCCACACCTTCACTTCCAGGTAATGAACTCCATGCTGGGATATACCAGCGACTTTCCCGGAGTGGCAGCCCCTTCCAATCGTCACCGTTATCTTAGCGTTTGTCCTGATCCTAACTTAATCCTTTCTATCTCCTCGCTATTTTAAATCCTCCTCTCGATCTAGCGTGCGGGCAGTTTAATAGATTCCATAATC
Organism: uncultured Roseivirgaceae bacterium; assembly: GCA_964542855.1. Classification (GTDB taxonomy): domain Bacteria; phylum Bacteroidota; class Bacteroidia; order Cytophagales; family Cyclobacteriaceae; genus CAZIWJ01. Next base: position 636 of record CAZIWJ010000103.1, on the reverse strand, counting down.
CACATTGGGTTTTGTTTAGTTAAAAAACATGTAACGTTAAACAAAAACCAGCCAAAAAAATGTATCGTGTTTTAACTTCCTGTTTGCTAGTTATACTTTCTGCTCAACTTGCATATGGTCAGGATTCTAATCAAAAGGCTGGTGCTGTGCCAACCCGGGTTTTGGGCAAGGTAATCGACCAACAGAATGGCGCTCCCCTGGAGTTTGCTACCGTAAGTTTACACAGCAAAGCAGACAGTGCACTGGTTACCGGTGCAATTGCTGATAGTAAAGGGAATTATGAAGTGCTGGTTAAACCAGGAAATTATTACGTGGAAATCGGCTTCATTGGTTATGAATCCGCACGGAAAGAACTGGGTGAAGTTAAGCCAAGCCAGAACCTTATAGACGTGGGTACCATCACCCTCACTTCCGGTGATGCTGTATTACAGGAAGTAGAGGTGCGGGCAAAGCGGAGTCAAATGCAGATGGAACTCGACAAGCGGGTTTTTGATGTAAGCAGCGATTTGGCCAACCGGGGTATGAACGCATCGGCCATCCTGGATAACCTTCCTTCGGTTGAAGTAGATTTGGAAGGAAACGTGAGCCTGCGGGGCAGCCAGAACGTTCGGGTGCTGGTAAACGGTAAACCAGATC
>CAZIWJ010000102.1:0-12121 GCA_964542855.1 uncultured Roseivirgaceae bacterium | reverse complement strand
GTTCATTTCTTCCGGTGTTTTGAAGTAAAACTCATTGTTTGGCATCGCAAAGCGATAACCACGGCCCCGTCCGGAGGGAGTAGAAGCATACTCATTATCCTTCACACAAATCAACGTATCGTGAGCCGTAGCATCGCTCTTTTCTACGTAGTAAGAATTGTTGGTTGCAACCACTTTCACGTCATATTTTTCGGCAAACCGAAGCAGGATCTGGTTCACGCGGTCTTCTTCAGGTAAACCGTGACGCTGTAATTCCACGTAAAAATCGTTACCAAACACTTTCTTCCACCAGCGGAAAGCATCTTCAGCCTGGTGTTCCCCCACGTTCAGTATGAGATCGGGAATCTCACCGCTTAACCCGCCAGTAAGGGCAATAATATTATCGGCGTACCGCATAATCAGTTCTTTGTCTACCCGGGGGTAGCCGGCATAGTAACCTTCAATAAAACCGAGCGAACAAAGCTTCGACAAATTCTTGTACCCCTCCTGGTTTTTGGCGAGTAGCAGTTGCTGGTGCCGTTTATCTTTCACATCCTTGGTGAATTTCTTCTGGTGGCGGTCTTCCACCATGTACACGTCGCACCCGATAATAACCTGCACACCCTGCTTTTCCCCTTCAGCAACCGCTTTAAAAGCCCCGTACATGTTACCAGAATCGGTAAAAGCTACATGAGTCATACCCAGCTTTTTAGCTTTACTTATCACCTGTTTAATCCCGGCAGTACTGTTCAAAATGGTATATTGCGAGCGCACGTGGAGGTGGGTGAACGGTTGAACCGTTGCCACTTCCACCTCCGCGGTTGTTCTGGTGGAAATAGTAGACGCTGCATCCATATTCCTACTGGCCTTGCTCAGGTCGGGTGCCTGGTAGGTAATGTCGTCGGGTTTCACCTCCGGATCGAGCGATTGAATAACCCTTTTATCAATGAGGCCAAAAAAACAACGGGCAGTAGCGTCCACATCAAAAGCCGAGTTATGGGCATCATCGAAGGGCTTTCCGAACAATTTCTGGTGGAGTTCCGACAGGGTAGGCCATTTGTAGCGTCCGCCTCTTCCCCCGGGAATTTTACAGAAATCGGTAGAAGACGTCTTGGTGTCGATTTTTTTAAGGTTCAGTAGCACACTTTTCCTTTCTTTTCGAACCAGTTCAGCTCCTACGATATTTACATCGAAAGAAACATTGTGCCCGATTACTGCCTGTGCACGAGCCAGGTCCCGTTCAAAAATATCAAGGGTATCATTCAGATTAAATCCTTCCTTTTCCCCCCTTTCGGTGGAAATGCCATGCACTTTTTCTGCGTTGAAAGGAATGGTAAACCCTTCTGGTTTAATAATGTAATCGCCTGAATTAAGTAATTCACCTTTAGCGCCGTGCAATTGCCACGATAGCTGCACCAGCCTGGGCCAGTTATCAGTGTTGGTTATGGGAGCGTTCCAGTCGCGGGGTAAACCGGTAGTTTCGGTATCGTAAATCAGGTACATAGGGATGTTCAGGTAATGGTTAAAGTATTAATTTTAGGTAAATGGCCGCTTAGCTGTTGCCAGTGTATATCATAGGCGTGGCTGTAATAAAGGTTACCATTATTAGTTCCCATAAACAGGTAATCGCCTCGCTTCTGAAAAGCCTGGCGAAGTACCACGTCAAAAGTAAACGAATCGGGTAAACCCCGGCTAACCGACTGCCAGCTTTTTCCGGCATCGCTAGTTTGAAAAACCTGCAGTTGAAGTCCGGGAGCCATTCTTTTCTCGTCGCTGTCGGCCGGAATTACCCAGGCTTTGGCCGAATCAGTATGGTCGATAGCCAGTGCAAAACCGTAATGCGGCAGTTTTTGTTCGCTCGACACCCGGTGCCATTGATTAGCCGCATCACTGGTATAAAAAATTCCACAGTGATTTTGCTGCCAGAGCACGTTGGTATTGCTTGCGGGCATAAGTAACCAGTGGGGGTCGTGGCCTACCTCCACGTTCGGGTTGGGCAGGTAAGCAGCAATTAGCCCGTTGTTCTTTGGCTCCCAGGAATACCCGCTATCGCGGGTTTCAAACACCCCGGCGCAACTAACCGCAATGTACACCTGATCATTATTATCGGGGTTAACCAAAATGGAATGAATAAAAGGGAAATCGCTTCCGGCCCCGAACCATTTTCCCTCCGTTTGCCGGCTGGGGTGATTCCACAAACTTTCTACTATTTCAAATTTTCCACCGTTGTTATGAGAAATAAACAATCCCCCGGGGTCGGTTCCCAACCACAACCGATCGGGATACTGTTTTCCTCCATGAGCCATGCACCAAATTTGCCGGAGTTTGGCGGGTTTACCGTCGGGGAAGATTCGGGATTCGTACTTAGGACCGGCCACCGGGTGCCAGGTTTCCCCCTGGTTATCGGAAAAATATAACTTTTGCCCCCAGTGTTTATGAGTTATTCCCACCCACCAACGGTTGTGGCGTTCATCGCAATAAACCATGGTTGCGTTGAAACCTTCGAAGTGAACCTTATCGGGCTTCCAGTTATTGGGGTTAGTGAGCCGGTACACTACCAGCCCCTTTGCTGTTCCAACCAGTAAATGCTTCCTCATATACTACCCCCCGGATAAGGCCTGAAAGATGAGCACCTCCTGGTTGGAAGCCACTTCGTCAGACAAAGACACCCGGTCGTTAATCAATTCTTCTTCAATAAAAATATTTACATGTTTCCTCAGAGAGCCATCTTCTTGCAGCAGAAAGGAATCTAACCCCTGGTAGGTGTTATTCAATTGTTGAACAATACTGGCCACTGAGCCCTCCTTTACCCGGGTATCGGTAAGATCGGGGTAAAATCGTTTAAGTGCGGAAGTGAATTTAACTGTAACCATAGAGAAGAGTGTTAAGAGCGTAAAAAACCCTGCCTTTTTATCGTTCGATTAAATAAATTTATATATTTTATCTAATATCACTACCACAAATTTAACAAATGAACCATGAAAGAACATCTTCCATTAATTGAAAACTGGTTGGCAAACCAACAGCCGTTTGCCCTGGCCCGGGTAACTAAAACCTGGGGATCGTCGCCAAGGCCGGTAGGATCGACGATGCTGGTAGGCGAGGATGGGGAAATTGTAGGTTCGGTAAGTGGTGGATGCGTGGAAGGAGCCGTTGTTAAAGCTGCGCTACCGTTAATTGAAAATGGTGAAGGAAAAAAGCTGGCTTTTGGGGTTTCTGATGATGAGGCCTGGAATGTTGGCTTAAGTTGTGGAGGCAACATAAAAGTGTTTGTTCAGCAATTCCTGGTTCCCGGTATTAACGACCAACTTTGGAAGCAACTGGTAGCCCACCTGAGGGAAAACAAAAATGCTACCCTGGTTACCGCATTGAAAGACGGCGAACAGGAAAACACCCTGATAACCGAAAACGGGGAAATTATCGGGGCGCCAATTGATTCAGCAATGCAAACAACTGCGGCCGAAACCCTGGATAAAAGAACCCATGCCCTGGTAGAAAAAGACGGAACAGATTACTTTATCCACCCCTTTCCCCGCAAAAATCAGCTGTTTATTGTAGGAGCCGCCCACGTCACCAGTGGCCTAATTAAATTGGGAAAAGAATTCGGTTTTGAAGTAATACTCATCGACCCACGTGATACGTTTGCCAGGAAGACCCATTTCGATCAGCTTCCCGACCAGATTTTTATTGAGTACCCCTCCGAGGTGCTGGAACGGTTTGTACTCGGAAAACACAGTTACTTTGCTATTCTTTCTCACGACCCAAAGATAGACGATAATGCCCTGCAGGTAATCCTGAACAAAGATGTAGCTTACATCGGGGCGCTTGGAAGCCGAAAAACCCACGCCAAACGAATAGCTCGCTTACAGGAATTAGGTGTTAGTGAAAAAGCCATACAGCAAATCCGTGCTCCGATCGGAGTTGATATCCACGCCAAAACCGCACCAGAAATTGCTTTAAGTATTATTAGTGAAATTATTTCGGTAAAAAATAAGTATGTATAATAACAAGATTATATTAAACTAAATTAATGCAGTTTGAGGGGTCGACTTATTTTTACAGGGTTAGTACTGGTATTTTTTACTCATCATTCAACTGCTCAGCAGTGGGAAATTTACTTATCCGGCAACCTGGTTAAACAGTGGAATAACCTGGTGGTGAATGACACCTTGCTACTGGGCGGAAGCCAGCTTTCCGATACCTTGCAGTTTGATGAGTTCCTGTTTGCCATCAGTGCCGACCGGGAAATAATTTTTAAAAATGCTGAAGGAACTCCCGACACCTTTAGCCTGCGCAATTATGGCCCTTCTACTGTGTTTTTGAAAGACCGGACGATATTTCGTACGGACAATATTTTTGAAACGGCCAACCAACTGGTGTTTGTTGACTACCAAAGTGGACTACCTGCTGAAATACCCGTAAATCAGTTGCAAGCTGTGTTCTACGGCAACGAGAACTACAAAATTACAGGAAGTTATGAAAATCTACTTGAAGTTTTTCAACAACCTGGAGAGCCTCGGACGATATTTAAGAAAGACAGCAGTTTTCTCCGGCGGGAAACCATCGAACAACGTTACTTTGCTAACCGCGCCCTGCAAAAACTGCAACAATTTAGCGGGTATTTGGAAATTATAAGCAACCGGTTAACTACCGAGTCTAAAAAACTGGTAGCAATTGATGAGGCCGTAAAGCTTTTTTTCAGCGATTCCTGCACGGTTGCTGTAAGCTCCCAGCATTCAGCAAAGCTGAAGTACTTCCAGGTAAAACGCTACCTGAACCGCTTAAGGAAACTTCCTTACGATGAAGTTAGCCTCAACTGGAGTGATTTTTCTTACGTCAGCGACTTCGAGTACAAGGACGGAAAATATTTCGCCACACTTTCTGTTAAACAAACATTTGAAGGCTACCGCGACGGTCAGTTGTTTTATGGTGATGTTACTTACAAAAAAATAGATCTGGTGGTTGATGAATACAACGTGTACCGGGAAGGGAAAAAGCAAAAAAGATGGGATGTACTACTCGGTAATGTATCCGTGTTAAGAACTGAGGATATATGATACTAATTTCTTAAGCAGCTATTAATCATTAACTTGGCATCCTTAAATTATACAAGAACATGGAAGAACTGGAGTCGACAGAAGGAAAGATAAAACCGGTAATTATTTTCGGTGCCGGTAGCCTGGGAAAGGCTGCGCTGAATATATTCGAGCAGAACGATGTGGTTGTTTACGGATTCCTCGACGACGATGAATCGTTACACGGCACCGAAATAGGCGAAGTGGCTGTTTTAGGAAATACCAAAGACCACGGCTTCTTAAAGTACATCGGGAAAAAGTGCGATGCTTTCGTAGCTTACGACGAAGTTGCAGTAAGAAAAAACGTGGTCGATATGCTGAAAGAAAAGCGAAAGGTGATGCCCGTGAATGCTTTCCACCAGCATATTAAAAGCCCCAAAGAAATGGTTATCGGTCATGGCAATCTACTAAACGCAGGGGTGGTAATCGGTGCCCACACCACAATTGGCAACCACTGCCTGGTACACAGCGGGGCCATTATTGAACACGAGGTATCCCTCGGTGATTTTGTTCAGGTTGGGGCCGGATCCATAATCAATTCCGGGGTTGAAGTAGACGAAGAGGTGTTTATTGGCTCGGGCGTTACTGTGGTTAGTGGTATTCACATTGGTAAAGGGGCTCGGATTGGTGCCGGTTCAGTTGTCATTGCCGATGTAAAGGAAGGCGAAACGGTTTTTGGCAATCCGGCAAAACCCGTTTAACATGGCTATATCAGCGGCAGACCTGATTATCCGTCCTTCCGGAACCATTTATCACCTCGATCTGCACCCCGATCAGCTTTGCGACCGAATCATTGTAGTAGGCGATCCGAATCGGGTGGAACAAGTAAGTAGGCATTTCGATGTGGTTTACGAACGCGTTTCCAGTCGCGAATTTGTAACTCATACTGGCCGCTTAAATAACCAGCCAATTATGGTAATTAGCAGCGGCATCGGGGTTGATAACGTGGAAATTGTTATGACCGAACTGGATGCGCTGGCAAATATTAATTTGGAAACCCGAACAGCCAAAACCGATTTCAGAAAACTTGAAATTATTCGAATTGGTACGTCCGGGGCCTTACCGGCTTCTATCCCGGTCGATGGCACCGTTATCAGCGAGTTTGGAATAGGGCTGGATTCGCTATTCACTTTTTACAATTTACCCCAAAGTAAGGAGGAACAGCGTATCACGAAAGAATTGGTGGATAAAACGGGCTTAATTAGCCCCCCTTACTTGGTAAATTGTTCGGCTAACCTGCTGGAGCAGTTCCGGGCGTTGGGGACAACGGGAAGCACCGTAACCTGTCCTGGATTTTATGCCCCGCAAGGTCGTCGTTTACGCCTGGCTCCGCGGTTACGAACATTCTTAAATCAGTTAAAGACGTTTTCCCCGTTAAACATCACTAACTTTGAAATGGAAACTTCCGGCTATTATGCGATGGGAAGATTACTGGGCCACGAAATGTTAAGTATTAATGCCATTGTTGCCAACCGAAGTACTAAGGAGTTCTCTTCCCGGGCCGACAAAACCATAGAAGAATTAATTACGAAAGTTCTTGAAAAATTATAAACGTGTAGTTTGTCGCGTAAAATACGTTTATTACAAAAACCTTTAATGCAGTAACTCGTTTCGCTTATATAATTAGAAAAAAAATTTGATGCTATGTCTAAGCCAGTAGAAATTAACGATAGTAACTTTCAGGAAATAATTGATACTAATAAGCCCATAATGATCGACTTCTGGGCCGAGTGGTGTGGTCCCTGTAAAATGATTGCACCTGTTGTAGAAGAAATGGCCAATGACTACGACGGAAAAGCAGTTATTGCCAAAGTAGACGTTGATGCCAACCCTGAGGTATCCGGTAAATTCGGTATCCGAAGTATTCCCACCCTGTTATTTTTTAAAGACGGGGAAATTGTGGACAAGCAAATTGGTGCAGTAAACAAAACTGTGTTGTCGCAGAAGCTAGATGCCCAGTTAGCTTAAACTAACCCGGTTTCTAAACCGTGTAGATACGAAAACAATAAAACCCGCAAATGCGGGTTTTTTTATTGGTTTTTCAGTCGTTTATTTTCTTCTTTCTGTAGCCAGTTTCCAATTAAAAGGGCTGAAACGAACAGAAAACTAAAAAGAATAATTGTTTGAATTGGCATAGGTTTAGGATATTGATTTAAAGTTTAGCTAAGGTAACAACAGATCTTCAATTAGTCTAATACATATACCTTTCAAGTAATAAAATCTGATATCTTTGCCCGGGAATTGATTAAATATGCAACATTTATCTTACCTCATTTGGTCTGCCGACCCGGAATTATTCTCCCTCGGAACGTTGTCGGTTCGCTGGTACGGCCTGATGTTTGCCACGGGTTTCCTGGTTTCGCAGCAGATTATTCTGCACATTTTTAAAAAGGAAGGTAAACCGGAACGGGATGTGGAAACCTTAACCATTGTAATGGTAGTAGCTACCATTATTGGTGCACGCCTTGGGCATGTGTTTTTCTATGAGCCTGCCCGCTACCTCAGCAACCCGGTTAGTATTTTAAAAATTTGGGAAGGCGGCCTGGCTAGTCACGGTGCCGCTTTTGGTATTATCCTCGCCCTTTTCCTGTATAGCAACTACCTCATAAAAATCGGAACGAAAGGGTTTTCCTTCAGAAAAAGAAAACGCGAAGGACAAAGTTTCCTGTGGGTTATTGACCGCATCGTAATTGTGGTTGCTTTTACCGGGTGCCTGATCCGGATTGGAAATTTTTTTAATTCTGAAATAATTGGGAAGCCTACCGGATCAGACTACGGGGTAGTATTTTCCCGCGATATTTCCCGGATCATAGAAAGCAGTAATAATGCTATTACCGGCGTTGAAGTAAATAAGGCCCGCACTGGCGGCAGCGAGCAGTTGGCCGAAGAAGGGATTTACCCGGTTACGGTTAACATCCAGTTCAAGGATCTAAATTATCAGGAAGCCGATCTGCGTGCTTTTATTGAAACCAATATTCCTACCCTGCTAACCTATCGTTCGGTGAGTAAGCATATTGAATTTAATCAGGGCAAGGAATTAGAATACAGCCTTAACCAGACCCGCCAGGGCTATCAGGCCTCGGTTAAAACCCTTGCCATTGTGCGCCATCCGGCCCAGTTGTATGAATCCGGAACCACGTTGCTTCTGTTTTTCCTCTTATTTTTTATCTGGCGAAGGTACCGGGAACATACACCCGAAGGTTTGCTATTTGGCTTGTTCCTGGTTATTTTATTCAGTTTGCGGTTCGTGCACGAATTCTTTAAAGAAAACCAGGTAAGCTTTGAGTCGGATATTCCACTGAACATGGGACAATGGTTGAGCATTCCACTAATTTTAACCGGTGTACTGGTTCTAATCAGAGTAATGAGAAAGCAAAAAACAACGGCCTGATTTCTTCTTCATCTCTTTTAAGTATTGGTTTTATTCTCCTGTCGATAATAAGTTTGGCGAGCCCGCTATTTGCCCAGGAGGACTTAAAACCGGTGCAGATCTTCGGGGATTCGCTAATGGAACGCTCGTTAACCATCGACAAAATATTTGTTGTAGGTAACCGGCAAACCAAAGAAGAGATTATTACCCGGGAATTGAGTGTAAAAACCGGTGAAAACTACGGGTATGGCGACCTGAAAGAAATCCTGCTGAAAGACCACCAGAAAATAAATAATACCCGGCTGTTCCTCACAGTGCAAATTAATGTCATCCCTTTTTCCGCAGGAAAGGCCGATATCATAATCCGGGTAAAGGAAAGATGGTACCTGGTGCCCTCTCCTTTTGTAAATTTTATCGATCGTAATTTTACCGCCTGGCTGCAGAATCAGGATGCCGACCTGGGCCGGGTAGTTTATGGATTCCGGTTTTATAAGTATAATTTCAGGGGCCGCAATGAAAGGCTTTTTCTTTTTGCCCAGTTAGGTTTTACCAAGCGATTTGCCATTAATTATTCCATTCCTTACGTCGATAAATCCCAGAAAAACGGGTTGATATTCGATATTGCTTACCTGGAACAGGATAACATAGATTACCGGACTTCCGCACCAACCCCGGAAGAAGACCACGAATTCATATTCACTCAGGATTTAAGAAGAGCCCAGGTGAGTCGGGCAGCAAGGGTTGGATGGGTGTTCCGGCCCAATTTCTTTAAGCGCCATCAGGTGAACTTGTCTTATAACCAGTTAAATATTAGTGATACCGTACTGGAGCTTAACCCCAATTACCTGGCTACGGGTACCAACAGGCAACGCTACCTGCAAATAGATTACCGGTTTACCAACGACCAAAGAGATGTGGCTGCTTATCCGGTGGAAGGAAGCTATTTCACCATTGCCGGTGAAAAGCTCGGTCTCGGTATTTTTAATGAAGTGAATATTACCCGCTTGTCTGGGAGCTACTCCAATTATAATAAAATCGGTAAGAAGCTTTATTTCGCATTTGGCGGAAAGGGTTTCGTAACGTTTCCCGGTAACCAGGCCTACATCAACTTAAAAGGTTACGGGTATAATCGCGACTGGAGCCGGGGGTACGAAACCCGGGTTATACAAGGCAATGCTTACCTGATTCAACAAAATACTTTACGCTGGAAGCTTTTCGATCGGGTATTCGACCTGGATAACATCGTCCCGATAGATCAGTTTAATACACTACCCTTCGCCATTTACCTGAAGGTTTTTGCAGACCAGGGGTACGTATTCAATAATGATTCACCCGATCAGTTCGTAAGTACTCGGCTGGCCAACCGTTACCTTTACGGCGGAGGTGTGGGACTGGACATTGTGAGCTTTTACGATTTTGTTTTACGCATGGAAAATGCCTGGAATGCCCAGGGAGAGTACAATTTTAATTTTAGCCTACGGGCTGCCTTTTAATTACATTAATCATTATGCCTAAAAAACCTATTACTGTAACTGCTGCCTTACCTTACGCCAATGGCCCGTTGCACATTGGGCACATCGCCGGGGCCTACCTGCCGGCCGATATATTCGTACGCTACCAGCGGCTCAAGAAAGAAAATGTACTGTTCATTTGTGGAAGCGATGAACACGGCGCTGCCATCACCATCCGGGCTAAAAAAGAAGGGATAACGCCGCAGGAAATTATTGATAAATACCACGAACTGAATAAAAACACCTTTCAGCAATTCGGTATAGATTTCGATATCTACCACCGTACCTCTCTACCGATACATCATAAAACCTCGCAGGAATTCTTTACCCGCCTGTATGAAAAAGGAGAATTCATTGAAGAAGAATCGGAGCAGTATTATGACGAGGAGTACAACCAGTTCCTGGCCGACCGCTACATTACCGGAACCTGCCCCATTTGCCAGTATCCCCATGCTTATGGCGACCAGTGTGAAAACTGTGGAAGTTCCCTGAGCCCGAATGAATTAATTAACCCGGTATCTACACTGAGCGGTAAATCACCGGTGCTGCGAAAAACAAAACACTGGTACCTGCCGCTTAACAAGTACCAGCAGTGGCTGGAAGAGTGGATCCTGGTGGGAAAAAAAGAAACCTGGAAGCCGAACGTTTACGGGCAGTGCAGTTCCTGGTTAACTACCGGTTTGCAGCCCAGGGCCATGACCCGCGACCTGGACTGGGGCGTGGATGTTCCCTTGCCCAACACCGAAGGTAAAAAACTATACGTATGGCTCGATGCCCCAATCGGGTACATATCAGCCACTAAAGACTGGGCCGAAGAACACGGCAGGAACTGGGAAGATTACTGGAAAGTACAGGACGACCCGGCCAATAATGCCCGGTTGTTTCATTTTATTGGGAAAGATAATATTGTATTTCACTGTTTGATATTTCCTTCTATTCTTCATGCCCACGGTGATTACATCCTACCCGAAAATGTGCCGGCGAATGAATTCCTGAACCTGGAGGGTGATAAGCTTTCTACCAGTCGCAACTGGGCCGTTTGGTTACACGAGTACTTACAGGATTTTCCGGGTAAACAGGATGTTCTTCGCTACGCCCTGTGTGCTACCCTGCCGGAAACCAGAGACAGTGAATTTACCTGGAAGGATTTCCAGGCCCGCAACAACAACGAGTTGGTGGCAATACTGGGCAACTTCGTAAACCGGGCGCTGGTACTAACCAAAAAATATTTCAATAGTCAGGTTCCGGAAGCCGGCGAACGAAAAGCGATAGACCAGGACTTGCTGGATGCCCTAAATACCTACCCGGAAAAAATTGGGGAGAAAATTGAGCAGTTCCGTTTTCGGGAAGCCCAGGCCCTGATGATGGAAGTAGCGCGTCTGGGCAACCGCTACCTGGCCGAAACCGAGCCCTGGCATTTAATTAAAACCGATGAAAAGCGGGTGAAGACGATATTGAATACCGCCTTGCAGTTGAGTGCCGGATTATCGGTACTCATGCAGCCTTTTTTGCCCCATTCTGCCAAAGTATTAAAAGATATGCTAAATATCGAAGGGGAAATTAACTGGGACCTGATCCAGGAAAAAGCTTTATTGGATGAAGGACACCAATTGAACAAACCGGCTCTACTGTTTGAAAAACTCGACGATACAATCATCGATAAGCAGCTTCAGAAACTGGAGGAGGCCGCACGGGAAAAAGCAGCTGCCGACCAGCCGATAGCTAAAGCGAAAGCGGAAATTACGTTCGATGATTTTACGAAAATGGATATCCGTGTGGGCACCATTCTCACGGCCGAGAAGGTAAAGAAGAGCAAAAAGCTGTTAAAACTTACCGTAGATACCGGTATTGACCAGCGAACGGTGATGAGCGGGATCGGGCAGTACTACCAGGCCGAAGATATTATTGGTCAGCAGGTGAGCATTTTGGTTAACCTGGCCCCCCGTAAAATTATGGGAGTGGAATCGCAGGGAATGATTTTAATGGCCGAAGATCAGGATGGAACGCTACACTTCATAATGCCCGATGGAAAAACCGGAAACGGCAGTACTATTAATTAGGGCTAAAGGGGTTATGCATTGATAATTAGCATTTTAACCCAAAGTACATGTTGCGGCCTGCAAGGTGCGGCCTGCAAGGTGCGACCTGCCATTCGTCTATGAATATAACTGATGGGTAAACGGTTA
>CAZIWJ010000101.1:0-12239 GCA_964542855.1 uncultured Roseivirgaceae bacterium | reverse complement strand
GCTTCGCGAAGCAATTCAAGTTCCCGGATGTAAGCAAAACCGTACAACTGGTAAATAAACCCGGAATCGGAGCCGGCAGTTACCCGCCCTCCCCGGTTTTTGTATTCGTTCACAAACTGCATCCACAGTTTATAATTCCGTTTCCAGCTTACTTCTTCTTCCGTGCCCCAGTAAAACCAATGGGAACCGTGCGATATCCGGCTTGGTTGGTAAAATCGCCACAAAGAGGGTAGGGTATAGCTTTCGTGCCACTCAGCTCGCCGTGCCCGCATGAAATCCCGGTTGGCTTCGTAAATATTAAAAGTTGGGTCGATGGTAAAATCCAGTTCCAGCAGTTCCTCCATTACCGCGTTCCACTTCTCCGACCCTGGTTTGGCAGCCTGTTCCCACAGCCTGCCTGCTTCGCCAAAGCGGTGCTGTTCGTTCTGGTAATTGTAATCGAGAGGGTAGTCCTGAATGGTGCGGTCAACAAACAGGGCTTCTGGTAATCCGTACCAGTGTTCCATGCTGGTAAGCCCCATCCGTGCGGTATTCAATACGTTTAGCCAGGCTACATCCGTTTGGGCGTGGTGGCAGGCCGACCGTAAGCCCAGTTTGCTGGCCTCATCGAGGGCAGCTTCCATAATATCTGGTCGGGCGCCAAAGAACTTAATGCCGTCGGCACCCGCCTCATTAATTTCCTGTACCCATTCTCTGGCCTGTGCCGGAGAATTGATTCCGTTTTCTGTTCCCTGGCCAAAAGCAATGTAGGCTTCTATTCGGGGAGCCGTAATCTGATTATTCTTACTCTTTTCTTTATGATCGAGTGCCCATTCCATGCCATTGCTACAGGAGGGGTCGCGGATAGTAGTAATGCCATGCCCCATCCAGAGTTTAAATACATACTCGGCCGGTGTTCCCTGTCCAACACCTCCCATGTGGCCGTGCATATCTATAAAACCAGGCAACAGGAACATGCCCTCGGCATTAACTTCACGGGCATTTCTGCTGGCTACAGGCCTTCGCTCTTCATTAATAGCAATACCCGGATACCCAACCACGGCTATTTTAGTAATGCGGTTTCCTTCGATAACTACATCTACCGGCCCCCTGGGAGGTGAACCGGCCCCGTTAATTAAAGTAGCCCCCCGAATAATTAACTGATCGTAGGGCCCTTCCCCTTCTGCACGTTCAGGGGCCGGGGTAATTGATCTGAGCTGGGCGGCTGCAGACAGGGCCAGGAAAACCAGAAATACACTGGCACTAAGTTTTGGTAAAAAGTTACAATACATCATTAGTTAGACGAAGAGTTTAGGTTTCCGGCAAGCAGATATAACACTGCCATTCTTATTGCGACGCCATTCTGCACCTGGTCCAGAATAATAGCCTGTTCCGAATCGGCAACGTCGGTGGTTATCTCCACGCCCCGGTTTATTGGACCGGGGTGTAAAATGGTAACCGGTTTATTGAGCGACTGAATTAATTCATGGTTTATTCCATAATAAAGGGAATATTCCCGTAACGAGGGAAAATATTTCACCTGCTGTCGTTCGAGCTGGATTCGTAGTACGTTAGCTACGTCGCACCAGTTTAGTGCTTTTCTTATATCGAGGCTCACTTCAACTCCCAACTGGTTAATTTTTCGGGGTATGAGGGTTGCCGGTCCGCACACCATAACTTCAGCTCCCAGTTTTTTAAGGGCAATGATATTAGATAATGCCACGCGTGAATGCATGATGTCGCCGATAATGACTACTTTTTTCCCCTGAACCTGCTGCAGATGTTTCCTGATCGAGTATGTATCTAACAGCGCCTGGGTAGGATGTTCATGGGTTCCGTCGCCGGCGTTAACGATATTTGCATCAATGTGTTTGGACAAAAAATGTGGAGCCCCCGGACTGCCATGCCGCATCACGATCATGTCTACTTTCATAGCCAGGATATTATTAATGGTATCGAGTAGGGTTTCGCCTTTTTTTAATGAACTCCCTGAAGAGGAAAAATTAACAACATCAGCAGAAAGCCTTTTTTCAGCCAGTTCAAACGACAACCTGGTTCGGGTAGAATTTTCAAAAAACACATTGGCGATAGTTACATCGCGCAGGGAAGGAACCTTCTTAATGGGCCGGTTGAGCACGTCGAGAAAATTATCGGCCGTTTCAAAAATCAGTTCTATTTCATCGCGTTCAAGCTGCCTGATACCTAACAGGTGCTTGCTACGGAGGTTTTCAATCATTCAGTTCTTCGTTTTTATCAGCAAGCCAGATTAAATCTTTTGTCGCTCCCTGTTCTCTCCAGTTGGCCGATACATGCTGGGAAGCAATGGTATTTACCGGCAGTCCCACGTAGTCGGGAGCAATGGGCAGGTGCCTGGCATATTTGCGGTCTACCAGAACCAGAAGCTCTACTTTTTTGGGGCGTCCGAACGTAATCATGGCATCGAGCGCTGAGCGGACGGAACGGCCGGTAAATAGCACATCATCAACCAGCACAACCGATTTATCTTCAATGATAAAAGGAATATTTGTTTTATTTGGGCGCAAAGGAACGTCGCGCCGTCGAAAGTCATCGCGATGAAAGGTAATATCCAGTTCACCCAGGGGTACTTTTTTACCCAGCAGGTTTTCCAGGCTATTGTGAATGCGCTGTGCCAGGTAAATACCTCTTGGCTGAAGCCCGATGAGCAGTGTTTCTTCGAAGCTCGTATGGTTTTCCAGTAATTGCTGGCAGAGCCGGTCGATAACGAGGTTCAGTTGCTGCTGGTCTAATATGGTTCTATACGACATGCATCAAAGGAATTCGGGCTAATATAGAATTTTTAAAGTGATTTACCGGGAATTAACGATAATTATCAGCCTGCTGTGTATTTTGGCCGTAATTGATCTTGTTTATGAAAAATACATTGCGGCTATTGCCGAACCCTGAAGACTGGGAGTTCTTTATTTTTTGTTCCCCAAAAACGAAGAAGTAGTCGTCGTACCACTCGGAAAAACCCTGTAAGTCCTCGTCTGTATTTCTGAGTTCATCCTGTTCGCTCTGAAGGCGAAGGGGAGTTGTAAGGTCCTCGCTCACCAGTTCACCTTCTTCAATAACCTGGGTTTTCACCTTTCCCTCGTAGGCATACATCAGGATGAGCTGGTTTGCTGTCATCTGGGCGTGAACCACCTGATCCAGGGTATTGCTTTTCAGGTTATCGAGCCGGAAGGAATAGTCCCATAAAAGCTTCCCTTTGCCGCTAAAACAAACAACGATTGCGTGCGTCATGCGGTATCCATCGAAATAAAGGCTCTGTGGGTTATTGGAAAAGTTGCTGTAGAAGTCATTATAAAAATACGAATTATTGTATTTAGGGTAATAAGCCTCACCTAGCAAAATATATTTACCATCGGTTTTTATCAGGTTGTGTACGTTGACCCGGTAGTTAAACCGTATGCGCTTATTTTTAGCCTTTTTTCTGGCAATCCTCCTCCTGATGCGGGCCTCCCGCTTGTCGCGCATAAAGTTGAAAAAGTTATTCAGATCAGCATAATTGATGAAGCGGATCTGCTGTTCACCTACTGGAGTTACCGAGGCAACAAACAACCCGTTAGAATAATCCGATCGTTTACGACCGTAGGTTCCGGCAATGTACTGCCTCCGGCCGTCGAACGGGGCTGCCGTTGCATCCAGTAAACTACGCCTTGAGTCATCGTTGGTACGGATAGGGGAAGACTGGAGCAGGTTACTAAACTGGTCGTAAGTTTTCAGCGTTACCGTAACCCTTTTGTTAGAAACGGGCTCGGTCATTAATACGTCGAGGGTATTATCGGAGTCGTTAGGCTCCAGGTCGATAATTGAGCCGTTTTCCTTATAAATGCCCGGCAGAACTTTTACCTTCCGGGTAATTAAATCGTAATGGATAACGGCCGGCTTATAATTAACCACACCACCCAGTATTACGGTTTGGTCTACCGTTTCAAAGTATTCCAGATTTATTGGAAAAGGACGCCGTATCTGGTGATGAACCGTATCGCGAGTGTTCACATTCATTTCCAGCATAAAGTAGTTTTTATTCTGGTAAATGCCGTCTTCAAATAAAATGAGTAAATGGTCGCGGTGGTAGTCGTAGCCGGTAAGGACCAACGTATTTTTGAGGGGGAGCATTTCTTCCCAGGTCGTTTCAAGCAAAGTATCGAGCAACCTGATGTCCCAAAAATGGTTGCCGTTATTATCGCGTTCGTCGCTGTCGCGAAAAATAACAATACCATTCTCCTCAGCCGACACGGCAGTGAAATTATCAACACCACGTTCCAGGGGTATTTCAATACGTTCAGGCTGGGATATCTGTGCCGACAACCCGTAGCTGATTAGAGAAAAAATGATGGTTAGATATCTCAACGCTACTCCTTTCTTTAGCCCGGCCGCTTAAAATTACGGCCGGTATTGTTTATTTACTGATAGCTAGAACGGTAATTCATCGCTATCAGATTCATCAGCAATGTCGGCGGGAGGTGCCGCCGGCTGAGCAGGCTCCGAACTGCCCCCGGATTTTTCCATTCGCCAGGCTTCCAGATTAGTGAAATAACTTACGTTTCCGTTCTTTTCCCATCGGTTTCCACGGATGTTAAACGAAACTTTCAGGTTATCACCAACATTATATTGATCCAGCAATTCGCACTTATCCTGGGTAAGCTGAAATTTTACATAATTAACCCGGTCGAAATTAGGGTTGTTTTCCTGTGCTTCCAGAACAAACTCTCGCTTTCGGAACCGGTCGCTGATTTCTTTGGTATCGTACTTTTCGGTCAGTTTTCCTTCTAAATCAAAGGTCATAGTATGTTATTTACATTCTTCTATATTATACAAAATTGGCAGCCGATCAGCAAACCGGCCGCCATAAAAAATTACATTCCCGGCATCAGGAAACTGGCATTCTGGATCATCCTCGCCATGCCAAGCCAGAACATCCGGTACTGGGTGTTGTCGGCAATTAACACAACCTGCCCTTCTCCCAGTTCCACAACACCGGCCATGGTTTTTCCATTCAGCTGTTCCAGGTTATCGGAAGAGGCATACCCGGCTACCAGCAGGTCATTTTCGGCATAACGCGATACACTCTGCAGGTTGCGGCCGGGCAATAAGGCATCATTACCAAATTTGAGGGTATAAGCCTGTTCAGGCAACCCAAATGCCAGCGGATGGGTAATATCGTTAGCTACGTTTAACGCGGCCCCCGGAATTCTTTTCTTTCCGAAATACTCTTCTCTTCCGGCGTAACTCAACGTTTTTACGGCTTCACTGCTATCGGTAGGTATACTAAGCATTTCCACGTTGGTAAACGCCGACTCTTCTTTGGTAAAGTACGCCGAAGCGTTTTCCGTTGCCACCAGCACCCCACCGGCACGCACCCATTCTGCTAATTTAGAAAGGGCTTCTTCATTAAAAACCTGATCCAGGTTGCGGGCTCCGGGCAGGATGAGCACATCGTAGTTATCGAGGGAGGCGTAACCATACCTCGACCCGAATTTAGGAGTGGAAGTGGTATTCAGCTGGCTGGCGCGGATACGCGTAATAGGTAATGCCGATTCTCTCTCCAGTAAGAACCACAACTGGCCAGCGGTATAGGTGCTAAAGGGTTCATCAACCAGTAAGGCCACGTTGGCAGGAGAAACCGGGCGGCTTCGGCGTGAACTCAGGTCAATGCCCGTAGTTGACCGTCCGGTATTAGTTCCAACAATTTTAACCCTGGCCGTTGAAGCAATGCGCTCCATATCATCACCAATGCGGTCTGTTTTTTCGTAATTCCTGCTTTGCAGAATAATGATGGAACCACTGGAAAAAGATGTTCCTTCAATGGTAAATGGTTTCTGGGCCGACCGAACCCGGTAACCCGATTGCCAGAGCAAACTCAGGGCCCGGGGAGCAAAACGCTGGTTCCATTCCATTACATAAGCGTAGCGCGCACCGGGGTTTTCCACCCCGGTAGGATAGGAGGGAACGGTAGTTACTCTTTCGGTAGCTACACCCGGTACTTTATTACTGGCATAGGCTTCCAGGTTGTAGGCCAGGGGCGCCGACCAGGTACTCATGTCGTACATCACCGAGTCTTCAATAGCCAGGTTCCGTTCCAGTACTGCCGAAATAAACAGGTGATTAGGCTGGTCGGCTTTAACCATCCAGGTACCGGCCGGGAAATTCCTGCTCACGGTTTGGCCGGTTCGATAATCGGTGGCCGCACCGACCGAAAAGGAAGCTGTGCTTTTTTCCACTTCTATTCCGTGGTGCAGTAAAATACGAACCACCTCATACAGGTATCCTTCGGGAGCATCTGGCAAGATATAGGTTTTCCGGTTCACCTTGCTGTTTGCCGGCTGATGTGCCTGATAACTGTAGCGCATAAAAAGGTCTTTCCGGTTGTAAGCTTTCTCAAGGGTAGCCATCGAAGTAAGGTAGTGATCGAAAATCCGCTGGCGCAAGGTTAATACGTAGCCATCTTCGGTTTCTATTGCCCTGCCGGCACCAATACCGCCCTGTTCGGTCAGCATTCCAATTGCGCCCATTACTGAGGGGTAGCTGGAGCCATAGCCGGGATAAAAGAAATCGAAGGCTTCGCGGGTAAAATAGGAGATCTGGTTTTCATCGAATGCTTTAATATTGGCCATGCCAAAAGTATCGCTCAGGGCTTCGTACTGATCGGGCAGGGTAAGGTTGCGCGGGGTTGTTCCGGGCATGGTAAAGTAGTTGTTGTTGTATCCCTGTTCGTGGTAGTCGGTATGCACCTGCGGCATCCATTGCTGGTAAATGGCCGTGTGCCCGCGCGATTCGGGGTGAACCCCCCAAATCCAGTCGCGGTTCAGGTCGAACCAGTAGTGGTTGGTCCGGCCCTGTGGCCAGGGTTCATCGTGGGCAATGTCTTCCGGGTTGGTGGCAACCAGGTCGCTTCGCATCGATTTGTACCAGTAAACGTACCGGTCGCGGCCATCCGGGTTAATGCAGGGAAACATGAGTAATACCGTATTTTTTAACAGGTTCCCGGTATCTTCATCCTGCGCGGCAATCAGGCGGTACGCCACGTGCATGGCCGCTTCGGTGGTAGAAGCTTCGTTACCATGAATATTATAGCTGTACGATACCACTACCGGGTTTTCCCGGATTAGGGTGTTAAGACGGGAGGGGGAAGTGGAGCGTGGATCAGCTATTTCCAGGTTTTTGGCCTTAATTTCGTCAATGTTATCCTGGTTTTCTTTCGAGGTAATAACAGCATAAATCAGGGGCCGCCCTTCGTAAGTAGACCCGTATTCACCCACTGAAATACGGGGTGATAACTCGTCCATGGCGTTAAAATAATTAACTACTTTTTCGTAAACCGTAAAGTTCTCCCCGGCCTGGTACCCCAGGAAAGCAGCCGGGTCTGGAATAAGCGGATCATAGTCCAGGGTTGGGTCGAACGTAAATCGGGGGTCAGATAAGTCGACCGGTTTTTTTATTAACTGGGCGCGTAAAGCAAATGAAAAAATAAAGGTAAATACTATCAGTAGTGAGGTTTTTCTCATGATAAGGGGTAGAATTTAAAGCAAAGTATTTTTCAGCGGGAAATTATTATTAATTTCACAGCCTACAAAGACTTTTCTAGTTACACCACAACCACTGCAAGAAGACAAGTAGATCAGTAACAGAATTCAACTCATCAGCTATGGCCAGGGTAATTGCATTTTCCATTCAAAAAGGAGGCAGTGGTAAAACAACCAGTGTAGTTAATGTCGGGGCCGGTTTGGCCCGTAAAGGCAACCGGGTATTGTTAATCGATCTGGATGCCCAGGCCAATTTGTCGCAGTGTTTCGGGTTACCCGAACCGGAAAAAAGCATTTCCGACGTGCTGGTTCGCCGCGATACTATGCCTGTTCAAACACTGAACAATCAAATTGATATCGTACCGGCTAACTTGTCGCTGGCCAGTATCGACCTCCAGCTGGCTGCCATGTTCCAGCGGGAAATGCTGCTGAAAAAGGCCCTGGAACAGGTTAAGGATGATTACGACTTTGTGCTGATCGACTGCCCGCCTACTCTGGGTATCCTGGTAATCAATGCCCTGGTTGCCTCCGATTACGTGCTAATTCCCATGCAAAGCCAATACCTGGCTACCAGTGGATTTAAAATGCTTTACAATACGGTTGAAATGGTAAATGAAAATATGAACGAGGGGTTGAGTATCCTGGGGGTGTTCATGACCTATTACGATAGCCGGAAAAAGCTAAACAAGGCTTCCCGTGAATTGATTAAGAATGAATTTGGCGACCTGTTCATGGAAACTTTTATTCGCAATAATATATCACTGGCCGAAGCACCGGTTAAAGGAAAAGATATTTTTTCCTACAAACCGAACAGTAACGGAGCCAAAGATTATAATGCCCTGGTAGAGGAAGTACTTAGCCGTATGGAAAAGTAAACCCGTTGCTTTAATGTAAATAAAAGCAACAACCTCGTGCCGGTACCGTGTAAATGATGGCTTAATTATTACTTCAATTACCCGTTCAAACGTTTTTTAAGTACTAGCCACACCCTTTCCTCAGTCCTGCTTTTTTTAAAAATCGGTTCCGGATTATACATCAGGTGTTTACCAAATGTATGTTAACCGGTTGGGCGTGCATGTAGTAATAATCCAGCCGGCTGTTATATTCCTTCCGAAATAATGTAAAAACCTTTCCCTAAGGCCGAATACAGGGTCTTCATGGATTTTAATTGTTCATTTATCCCTGTAAGAAAAAGATCTTTTTCTGAAAAAAACCGAAACTTTACCACCATATACCTTGTATAACAAAGTACTAACTTATATACTTGTACTGTAATATTAAATAGTACTGGAAATTGAAACTAACTAACCAGTTGTTACTAACTAACCCAAATTTTTTCAACACATGTCAATATTATCGAACAACCCGGACCAATCATTCAGGCTGGCAGGCACCACAAATCATCACGGATATGAAAGTAGAAAATACACAAGTGCAAATGCGTAAGGGAATACTCGAGTTCTGCGTACTGCACATCATTGCCCGTGGTGAAGTTTATGCCTCCGACATGCTCGAAGAACTTACTGCTGCTAAAATTATAGTGGTAGAAGGTACACTTTACCCCTTACTTACCCGACTGCGTAAAGCGGGCCTGGTAGATTACCACTGGGTTGAATCTACTTCAGGGCCTCCGAGGAAATACTACAAACTAACAGAAAAAGGAACCGACTTTCTGGAACAACTTAATGCTACATGGGAAAGCCTGGTGTTTTCAACTACTCAAATTATAAACAGTAATAATCACTCCAAGTAAACATGAAAAAGAATATCAGCATTAATATCAGCGGAGTAGTCTTTCATGTAGAAGAAGACGGCTACGAGAAGCTCAGAGATTACCTGGAGTCGATTGCCGATTACTTTGCCGCTTACGATGACAGCCAGGAAATTCTTCAGGATATAGAAGCCCGAATAGCTGAAATTTTTATCCGGAAACAGAAAAACGATAATAGTGAGGTAGTTAGCCTGAACGACGTGGAAGACTTAATTACCACCATGGGCAGTATCTCCGATTTTGCTTCCATGGAAGAAGATTTCGAACGACAGGAAAAGCAGGCAAACGAGCAAAGTTCTTACAATACTGCCGAAGATGCCGATTACCAAGAAGTGCCCCGGCCAAAAAAGCTGTTGCGCGATCGTAAACGCAAAATTTTAGGCGGTGTGGCAGCTGGTATTGCCAGTTATTTCAAAACCGATCCAATTTGGGTCCGGCTCATCATCGTTGCCATCTTCTTTATCGATGCTTTCGCCTCACTGGGTACGGTAACAATTATAGTTTACATTGTATGCTGGATTGTAATTCCGGGCTCCGATGAGCTTGAAGCCCAGGAAACCAGATACCGGAAATTCTTTCGCGATCCGGAGCGCCGAACAATAGGAGGGGTATGCGCCGGTTTAGCCGCTTACCTTGGTGTAGACGTAACCGTGGTTAGATTATTTTTTGTAGTCTCTCTTTTTATCGGTGGAACCGGATTACTGCTCTATATTATCCTCTGGATTATAACCCCGGAGGCTCATTCCCTTACCGAACGCATGCAAATGCAAGGTGAACCGCTTACTCTGGCGAACATTGAAAGTTCGGTAAAAAAAAAATGACTGACGTTAACGGGGATGAAAGTACTTTAGCCCGGGCTGTTCTCTTTCCTTTTCGGTTGGCAGCCACTGTTTTTGAAAACCTGGGCACTGCGCTGGGGCCACTTACGGTATTTCTGGGCGATATGGCCCGCATTATTGCCGGTCTTTTGTTAATTCTTATCGGCCTGGCTTTAAGCCTGGGTATGCTAACCACAGCGGGCATGATTACCGGACTGGTTTCTATTAATACTTACCGACTGGAGACACTTGATGTACCCGTAGAACTTTTCTTCAATACTGTTCCTGAAATTACCCTAATTTCCGGCCTGTTACTCATCCTCATACCAGCAGTAGCTATTTTAGTGGTAGGATTATCTGTCCTTGCTAAACGCAGTGTGGTAAGCAAATCCTTTTCCTGGACATTACTGGGGATATGGTTTTTGAGTATAGTACTGATTTCGGCTACCCTTCCCCCGGTTGTACTGGCTTTCCAGGAAGAAGGATCGTATACCCAGACGGAAAACTTTCCCGTGCAGGAACAAACTGCAATTTTTACGCTGGAAGATAACCGGAGTAATGTTATCGACTGGGACAACGTACAGTTAACCATCCGTGGACACAACGGTAATGCCTATCGTTTGGTGAAACGCTTCCAGGCTCGTGGCAGCTCTGTTGAAACAGCCGGGGAAAACGCCCAGATGGTAACCTACCTGGTGAACCGGGAAGACTCAATTTTCTACTTCCCCCAGAACTATCGATTTAAAAACGAGGCAGCTTTTCGGGTACAGGAACTTCGCATGACGCTCTTCGTACCATTTGAACAGCAGTTCAAAATGGACCGAAACCTGGCCAAAATTCTTCGCAGTACGATATACTCCAATGGTTACCGGGTTTCCGACATGCAGGATAATACCTTTGCATTTAATAATGAAGGGCTGCAGTGCCTTTCCTGTGGCGAACGGGAAAACATGGATGATGCCTTTAGTAAAAGCTCTCGTTTTAACCAGAAGCTGAATTACCGTAATTTCAATGCGCTGAACGTAGAGGGAAACTGCCGGCTGTCTATTTACCAGTCCGACTCGTTTAGCATAAATTATATCAGCGCCGATGAAACCGGAGATGCCCTGCGGTTTCATCAGCGAGGCGATGAACTCCAGCTTTACACCGTTCAGAACAATAATAGTGAAAAACCTGAAGTAGCAATTACATTACCGCGCCTGAACAGCCTGGTTGCCGGAGGATCAGTAGATGTTTTGCTGAATAAAGGCAGCTATGAGGGGCTTAATCTTGAAATCGTCGGTTCCGGTAGAGTTAACGGAAATATAGAAGCCGATGAAATTCAACTCACCATCAGTGATGCCGCCTCGGCTAAATTGAGCGGCACAGTGAAACAGCTAACGCTTAATATGAAAAGCAGCGCTGAACTGCTGGCCAGCGGGCTGGTAGCTCGTTCGCTTACCATTACCGCCGCAGATGCTGCTCGTGCGCAACTGGCTGTAACCGATGAAATTAGCGGATCTATGGTAGGCTCGTCACGGCTGGTTTTCTCCGGCGATCCAACGCTGAACCTGCAGCAAAACAGTAATGCCCAGGTAGAAAAAAAGTAATATTATCAACTACTAAACTAACCCGATAATGATAACTATTAAACCTTTATTATTTATTGTGCTGGGTGTTTGGATTGCTTCCGTAATCAGTAACCCGGAATTAAGAAAAAACCCATTAATTTTTGCTATTGGCGATGAAGTAGAAGTAACGCTGGTGAATACCGATGCCAGTAACACGAAAGCAATCGAAGTAGCCGATAGCGACTACTACGATTTAATTATTTCTGATACCGACAGCTTTCCTAATCGTACTCAACAGGCCGGTTTGCCCGGTAACCCTTCGCAAAACTTACCGGTACTGCGAGTGCAGACAGTAGAACAGTTTGTAACGATTATCCAGGATAACAATACTGCCCGGCACATTCTTTATTTTGTGTCGAACCCGTACTTTGCCACTTTAGCAGAAGAACTGAAAGAACGCTACAAGCTACTGAATGAGGATGGAGTGGAGATTTAAATTCTCAGGTATTAAAATGTTGTATTCACTTCCGTATAAAATTCTACCGTTACAATTTTCTAAGATATAACCCCC
>CAZIWJ010000100.1:0-12255 GCA_964542855.1 uncultured Roseivirgaceae bacterium | reverse complement strand
AGTTTGAAGTAATCCAGTACCGGTTAAAGCACGAATACGGGGCCACCTGTAAGTTCGCCCCCATGAATCTTTATAAGGCCTGCTGGATCAGCAGTAAAGACCCTAAAAAGCTGAACGCGTTCATTGCCTCCAAAGAACGCCACATCGCAAAAGATAAAGACGGTAAATACGTCTTCATGGCCGAAACCAAAGCCTGGCTGCAAATGGTTCAGGATAACTTCCCGGATATTGAATTTCATTTTACTTCCGAATACGACTAGGATAGTCAGAATTGGTAAGATTGGTAGGATCTCGAAATTAAACTATTAAAATGGGTAGTAAATGACGGGCAGTGCATGTAACACAAGGCAGATCAGTTATTTGGAAAACCATGCCTCTTTGGTGCTTCCCCACCCTGAAATAATTATATCAATCCTAACTAGTTAGTTGAATTCGAAGGCCCCGATATCCGGGCTTTCGTCGCGCAGGCTGTCGCGCAGGTCGGTAGGAATGCCCAGCGGGCGGGCGCTGTCTACAGCCGGCGAGAGGGAATCGAGGCGGTAGTTGAAGTTAAAAGGGTTTACAAATTCCGGGTCTTCGTTGAAAATATTATCTAGCAGTTGAATGCTCCCACCCCCTTCCTGCAATCCGGAACGAATGAGGTTATTTTGCAGGCTGAGTACCGACTGCGCATTGTTCCCGATGGCAAAAGCCAGCTCTTCTTCTTCAGTTCCCCAAAGAATACTGTTTTCCATGGTTACGTTTAATGCCTCGGAAAGAAAAGGATTTTCGTTAACGAATACCTGGTCGGTAAAAACTACTGAAGGCTCTTCCCGGAAAAAGTCGTTGGTGGCATTGGCAAATGTACAGTGCGTAAAGCGAAGGGTGCCGCGTTCCCCGGCAAAAACCAGCCGCTGGGCACAATTATCGATCAGTGTATTGGTAGCCCGCACATCGGCACTTAACGACAGCAACCCGATGGCCGACATGTTTTCAATGATGCTGTTGTTAATTGTAAGGTCGGCTATAGAATCCGAATCGACCCGCGAAATGAATACGCCGGTACTGGCGTTGCGGATAACGGCATGGTTTAACTGGTGTGCAGTGCTGTTCTCCAGGATGATACCTTCCCACAAACCCGGGGTATTGTTGAAAGGGGGGTCGCTGCGCTCGTTCAGGAAAAAAACCGGTTGTTCACCAGTTCCCTGCACCACTAATTGTCCGCGAACCCTAAGCAAAGCGTCCTGAGCGAAAAACAACCGGCTGCCGGCTTCAATTTGTAAGCTGGCGCCTTCGGCAACTTCCAGCGAGTCGCGGATAAAGTAGGGGCGGGCAGCTGTGAAAATTGAGTCGGTAGTAATCAGTGCCTGTTGGAACCGCACCGGATTTTCAGCCCAGCTCAACAGCTTCACATCCTGCTGGTTTTCGTTAACGGTAACAATTAGCGAGTCCTTTACTTCGAAAATACTGTCGATCGGGTTGGAGGGAATGGTAGCCTCCAGGAACACAAACAGGCTGTCTTCCCCGAAAACACGAATGCCTTCAATCGTTTTACCCTCCCGGCCATTTACTTTCAGCAGGTAGGGAGAGCGTTCACCCCGCCCAACCTGCAGCGATACATTTACAGCATTAGCGTTGGTGTTGAATACCCGCAAAACCTGGGTTGTGCTGCGAGTATCGGTGAAGAGCGTATCGAAAAAAATGGTGTCGGTAGAAAAGGAGAGCCGGATGCCGCGGCGATTATTTACGACTTCATCTTCCGGCATGCAGGAAAACGAGAGCAAAACCAACAGGAAACCAGCGAAATAAATTCGATTAATCCTGTGCTGATCCTTCCTGTAGCTTGGTGGCATTGTCTGCAATACGTAACTGTTCAATAAAATCACCAATATTTCCTGCTACAACGTTGTTCAGGTTATAAACCGTATAATTAATCCGGTGATCGGTTACCCTTCCCTGCGGGTAGTTATAAGTCCTGATTTTATCGGAACGGTCGCCGCTTTTTACCATGGTACGGCGCAGGTCGGTTTGCTCCTGCTGCTGCTTGCTTACTTCAATGTCGTATAGCTTGGATTTCAGTAAAGCCAGGGCCCGTTCGCGGTTGGCCAACTGGGTGCGTTCCTGCGTACAGTGTATCATAATACCACTGGGTTTGTGCACCATGCGTACGGCAGTTTCCACCTTGTTTACGTTCTGCCCGCCGGCACCCCCACTCCGGGCAGTGGTAATTTCCAGTTCACTGGGATCGATGTTAATTTCAACATCCTCTACTTCGGGCATCACAGCCACACTGGCGGCAGAAGTATGAACCCGGCCCTGGGTTTCAGTAGCCGGCACCCGCTGCACGCGGTGAACCCCCGATTCAAACTTCATGGCAGCAAAAACATCCTCCCCGCTTACTGAGGCAATAATTTCCTTATAACCTCCGGAAGTTCCTTCGGTTTCGTCGATCAACGTCATTTTCCAGCCCTTTTGTTCGGCAAAGCGCTGGTACATGCGGAACAGGTCGCCGGCAAAAATAGCGGCCTCGTCGCCCCCGGTGCCGGCCCGGATTTCCAGGATAATATTTTTGTCGTCGTTCGGGTCTTTGGGAATCAGCATCTGTTTAAGCTCTTCTTCTGCCTCTTCCCGCTGTTTTTGCAGGGTTTCGAGTTCGTCTTTGGCCATCTGTTTAAAATCAGGGTCCTTCTCGGTATTCAGCACCTCCCTGCTGCTCTCAATGTTGGCCAGTATATTTTTATACTCCTCGTAACGGTTTACAATTTTTTCCAGGTCTTTGTATTCCTTGGTCAGTTTGGAGTAGTTTTTCATGTCTTCCATGATATCCGGCTGAATAATCAGCTGGCCCACTTCCTCAAAGCGATCCTTTATAGCCTCAAGCTTATCTAACATATGCCTTCAAATTTTCACAAATTTAGTCAATACTTTCTTTCTTTACAGGTAAGGATGCAGAATTCCCTTCCCGGTGGTATCTATGTATACTTAACCGGGCCTGAAACCGTTTACCCGACAGAGGAGTAATTAATGCTATGCGACACTACCATTTAACTCTATTGTTTATTTTCATCAGTGCGTACGCCCAGGCGCAGGGGCTATTCGGCATGAATAATGTTCTACGCTTTAACCAGCGCGACATTACGGGTACGGCCCGCATGCAGGGCCTGGCGGGCACGGGCGTATCGCTTGGTGGCGACCTCAGCGCTGCCCACATTAACCCGGCCGGGCTGGGCTTTTATAACCGCAGCCAGTTCAGCGGATCGCTGGGGCTGCAATCGTACCGCACCGATGCGGCAATCCAGGGCGATAACACCAGCAACAGCTACGTGGGCCTTAGCCTGCCCAGCCTGGGGGTGGTATTTAATAAAATGAAAGACGACATTTATCCCGGCGCCTGGCGCGGCGGTTCGTTTTCTATTGCGGTTAACCGTACGGCCGATTACCGGCGGGAATTTAATTTTACGGCAGAAAACGACGTGTTATCGATAATCGATAACTTTGCCGTTGCCGCAGAAGGTATTCCCCCATCTTCGCTCGATAATGATTTTAACCGCCAGCCCCCTTTTATTGATGAGCCGGTAGCGGCTTTCTTTAATTACCTGATTAACCCGGCCAACGACGACGGATCATTTTACCTGGCGTCTATTCCGGCCGAAGCACTCACCAACCGCGAAGGTTATTTCGAGGAAGGTGGCCGGCAAACCGAATGGAACCTCGCTTACGGAGGAAATTTTGAAGATAGGTTTTATCTCGGCGCCAGCATCGGGATTACCGATGTAGACTATTCGCGCACCCGCACCATAACGGAACGCTATAATTACAGTGAGTTTAACGGTAATACATTTTTCCCCTTTGGCCCCGGACCGGAAAATACTTCCATTGCTGAAGTAGAACGGGTGTTTTATGAAGATGACCTGCGCATTACAGCAACGGGTTTTAACGCATCGGTAGGCTTTATTGCCCGCCCTGTTACCCCGCTCACCATCGGCATTAATTACCAAACGCCCACCCTGTACCTGGTAAGCCGGGCCGAGGAATTTGTGCTGGAATCTGACGTGTTCGGTGTGCAGTTTACCGATCAGGATGACCCGATTGATTTATTCGGCGACGACAGCCGCCTGGAATCTACGCTATTTGAAGATGAATATACTTTCACGGCTCCCAGCCGGTTTTCTGCAGGGGCCACAGTTTTTTTTCAGAAGTACGGCTTTATTACCGGAGATGTAACGTTGGTGAACTACGCCAACAGCCGCTTCAATTCCAGTAGCTTTACTACCGACAGCGAGAACGAAACCGTACAGGATAGTTTCGGGCGGGTGTTTAACTACAACCTGGGCGCAGAATTCCGGTACGATATCTTTCGATTGCGCGCCGGCTATCGCTTTGAAGATGACCCAACCAGCGGGGGCGTGTTCAGTCCTGCCGGTAACGCACCGGTTCCTAACCGCTCGCGGACCAGCATCACCGGCGGGGCCGGATTATACTTTCCGAATGTATTCGTAGACATCGCCGTAATTCGCTCACAAATTGAATCGGATTTCCAGCTCTACTTCGATGAACCCTTCACCGCCAACGAACAAACGAGTATTCGGGGGGTAGTAACAGTTGGGTTTAACTTCTGATCAGGATTTACCAGGATTGACGAGGATAATAGGATTTATAGGACTTTGGTTTACAGGGTTTCCCTGCATTATTTTTCCTGTTCAGTAAGTTGGGGAATAATTAAGGTAATCCTGCCAATCCCCGGTATCTTACAAATCCTGATTGGGTAACCGGTTTAAACTAAACAGCTTAACCCGAAAAATACATTAAATGAAATGGCCGACAGCCAGTTGAGCCGCATGGTATTTTTAAAATTGGCTGCTTCCCGGTTGTTCAGCACGCTGAAATACCACCACCCAAAGTAAGCCAGTACGGGTAGTAATAACACCACGAACCCCAGGGCCACCAAAGAAGAATAGTAGGTAAGGAAGTAAGTAACAAACCCACCCATGGCCCCGGAGAACAGCACGGCCGTAAAGTAAAAAGTACCCAGTATGCCCAGTTTAATGCTGAGGGTGATGTCGCCCCGGCGGGAGTCTTCCTGGTGCTGGTACACCTGGGTCATCGGGTAAGACCCCCACAACATGAGCGAACTAAGCACGGCCGCGAATAGCACACGGGGCTGAAGGGCTGAGAACAGCGTAATATCATTAACGGCAATGTAGGTCATGAGCAGGGTAAAAAAACCCTGGAAGAACCCTGCCACCAGCCAACTGGTAACGGGCCGTTTCTTCAGCCGCACCGATGGATGGCTGTAAGCTTTGGAGGCCAGCCCGAACAGGAACAGCATGATGACGAATTCTACACTGATGAACAGCCCCAGCAGCATAGCCACGGCATCCATAGCCAGGGAAACCCAGTATAAATCGCGGGTAACCGTGGGCGGCTTCTCCAGTCCGCCGATGCTGTCTTCATCCTTATCGAAATAGGAGTTGTAACCATTGCTGGCCGGGTAGAGTAAAAAATGGATAATGAAAAAGGCCAGCAGGGTTTTCCACTCGTGAATGTCGGGCGAAATACTGAGCCCGAACAGGAATATCGGTAACAAAAAGAACGAAAAAGGTATTCTTAAGTGTAGTACGGTTGATCGGGTTACCATATAATGGAATTTCATTAATTTGCCGGGTCGGAAATAAACCGTACGCAATTTCTATTTTTTACTGATTGAACGAACATGCCTGCCTACATTTCTGCTATTGGTACTGCAGTTCCCGAATATCGTTACGAACAACGGGAAATTGCAGACTTCATGATTGAACGCTTGCAGCTTAAACCGTACCAGGCCAGTAAGCTGCGCGCACTGTATCGGGCTACCGGCATTAAAACCCGCTATTCGGTGCTTCCCGATTACAATAAGCGGATTGAGGACTCGGCGTTCTACCCCAAAACGCCCGATATGGAGCCTTTCCCCACGGTGGCTTCCCGCATGAAAAGCTACGAAAGCGAAGCGGTTCAACTCAGCACCCAGGCGGCCAAAAACTGCCTGTCGAGAGCCGGAAACCCCAATCGCTCGGGCATCACTCACCTTATTACCGTAAGCTGTACGGGGATGTACGCGCCCGGGCTCGATATCGACCTGGTTCATCAGTTAAACTTACCTTACACGGTTCAGCGGACCGGCATTAACTTTATGGGCTGTTACGCCGCATTTAACGCTTTAAAAGTGGCGCGTTCTATCGTAGAAGCCGATGCTACCAGCCGGGTACTGGTGGTGTGTACCGAACTGTGTACCCTGCACTTTCAGAAAGAAACCGACGATGATAACCTACTGGCAGGCGCCATTTTCGGCGATGGTTCGGCAGCCCTGCTGGTAAGCAGTACGCCGCTGGCCGGACAACCGAACCTGGAAATTATACAGCAGCACTGCAATCTGCTGCCGCAGGGCCGGCAGGATATGGCCTGGCGCATCCGCGATTTCGGGTTTGAAATGAAATTATCGGCTTACGTACCCGACTTATTACAGGAAGGCCTGCAGGGGTTATTAAATCAGTTAAAACTTCCGGGCAGGCACCCGGCCGATTATTATGCGGTACATCCGGGAGGAAAGCGTATATTGAAAGTGATTGAAGAACAACTGGGTATTTCGCGCCAGGAAAACCGCCTTGCCCACCAGGTGCTGCAGCAGTTTGGAAACATGTCGTCGCCCACCATTTTATTTGTGCTGGGGGCCATGAATAGTGGGCTTAGTGAAGCCGATCATGATAAACGGGTGCTTTCGCTGGCTTTTGGCCCCGGTCTTACGCTGGAAAGCCTGGTTTTTAAAATTGCTTACGCCTAACCTTATGCCCGATTTTACATTACGCTCTTACCAGAAAGAAATCATGGACGACCTCACCGGGGGCGGCGATTTAATGGATCAGACCCTGAAGGAGCTGGAAATCATTAACCGGCTGCTGGGCGGGAATTACGTAACCGTGAACGGGATTGAAAAAATTCTGAATGCCGCTGAAGGCGGAACCGACCGGCCGGTACGTATTGCCGACCTGGGTTGTGGAGGGGGCGATATGCTAATGCTCATTGCCGACTGGGGCCGTAAAACGGGCCGGAAGCTGGAGCTGGTAGGCGTGGATGCCAATGCCTACATTGTTGAATACGCCCGCCGGCAAACGGAAAGCTACCCCGAAATAACCTACCTTACCACCGATATTTTCTCCGAAGAATTTGCCCGCGAGCCTTTCGATATTATGAGCTGCAGCCTGTTTACCCACCATTTTACCGACGAGGAACTTACCCGGATGTTTACGATGATGAACCGGCAATCGAAATTGGGATTTGTAGTTAACGACCTGCACCGCCACTGGTTTGCCTATTACGCCATTAAGTACATTACGCGCTGGTTTTCGCGTTCGAGCATGGTACAGCACGACGCCCCGGTATCGGTACTGCGGGCTTTCAGCAAACCTGAACTTAGCCGGTTGCTTTCAGCAGCCGGCGTACATCAATTCAGCATTGGGTGGCTGTGGGCCTTCCGCTGGCAGGTGGTGGCGATTGATCAGGATTGAACAGGATATTCAGGATTAGCAGGATGTTCAGGATTAACGGGATATTCAGGATTAGCAGGATGTTCAGGATTGATTGGGATCAGCAGGTTGATTGGGATTAGCGGGGTTTTGATTAGTAATTATTACAGGTTGTATACTTTGTTGTATATACGTTTGAACTGCAGGCTTTTTGACCCAAAGTTGATAAGTAACCCACCCGGTAACTTGTAAGCTTCGCAATAATTTTTTGCCTGGGCCAGGTGTACGTTTTCCAGGTCAATAACTGCTTTAAGTTCAACCATGACATTTTCCTGTACCAGGAAGTCCATTCTTCGGGTGCCTATATGAACACTTTTGTAATAAATATCTACCCTCTTTTCGCGCTGGTAAGCAATACCCTGGTAAGTAAATTCTAAGGCCAGCGCCCGCTGGTAAATAACCTCCTGGAAACCATTCCCCAAATTGTTGTGAACCTGCATGGCACTCCCAATAATACGATGATATATATCCATGTTTCCTTCAAAGGAAGGAATTAGGGAGTAAACTTTCCCACCTCAGTTTATAACCGGTAGGTATGATTTGATAACCGGTATGAATGCTCAAAAAACTGGTAATCCTGGGAATTAGCACCGGCGTACCGTTCGCGCACGATAATCCCGGATCACCCCCCTTTCAAAAAACTTACCAGCTTCCTCAGGGCTCGCCCCCGGTGGCTAATGGCGCTCTTTTCTTCATTCGATATTTCAGCAAAAGTTTTATCGTAGCCTTCCGGCACGAAGATAGGATCGTAGCCAAAACCCTGTTCTCCACGGGGGGCTTCAATGATGTGGCCATTCACAATACCTTCAAACTGGTGCTGTTCTCCGTTCAGGATGACCGTAATAACAGTTACAAACCGTGCCGAGCGATCGGTTTTTCCTTCCAGCTTTTGCAGTACTTTTTGTATGTTGGCCTGGTTATCACGGTCCGGACCGGCATAGCGGGCAGAATACACGCCCGGTTCTCCGTTCAGGGCAGCCACCTCCAGCCCGGTATCATCGGCAAAGCAGGAAATGTTATAGTTATGATATACATATTCTGCTTTTTGTTGTGAGTTACCGGCAATGGTATCCCGGGTTTCGGGTATATCTTCCGTAATCTTCAGTTCGTCCAGGCTAACCAGCTGAATAGTATCTTTATTCAGCATAGATACTACTTCCTGAAGCTTATTTTTATTTTGAGTGGCGAAACAGATCAAGATTTTCAGGATTTAAAGGATGCAACAAAATTCTTCTTTACAACGCTTTTCGGGTTGAATGTAATTAATTACTAACCTGTTAATCATCCAACCTGGGTAATGTTTATTTCTCTTAGTTATGCTGCCGGAATCACGCCCAACCTCAAGCACATAATCCTGCAAACCCTGATCAAAAAAACTTTGCGTACAACCACCGGATAAATAGCAGGGCCAGCACCAGCGTAAGGATAATGACCACGGTGCGGTTTATGGGGTCTTTGATAGAGTAGCCGAAAATTTCGTTCGGAATGGTTACGTCATCCACGCCGGGCATTTCCATGCTGGGCATTTCCACGTCGGGCATCTCCATGCCGGGCGTTTCCACGCTGGGCATCTCCATGCTGGGAAGGTTTACGTCAACCGGTTTGCGATCGCTTGAATGATCTGCTGCTTTACCCTTGTTTTCAGAGGCGAAAGAAGGGTTAAGCGGTACGGCGTTGCTGCGGGAATTGAACCAGCCATCGCGGTTGGCCAGGCTTTCCATTTCCTGCTCTACCGCATCGGGCAACCGGGCAAAGAAATCAATGCCGCTGGCTTCTTCAATTTCATCGATAGGTACCACAAACGCTGAAAGTTCCGCGTTACTTTTCCGGTTTGGCAGTAAAAAAGCCGTAGCCGATACGGTTTCAGCTTGTTGGTCGTGGTACAGCAGTACTTTGTAAAAGAAATTGGGCACGGCAATTTTTATGTCTTCCCCAATGTACTCCAGGTTACCCGCCAGGATACCTCCCGAAATAACGTACAGGCTGCCTTTTTCCTCGGCTTTGTCGCGAACCCACCCTTCCAGTTCTTTCCAGATGCCCCGGTTGAACCCGGGTTTCTGCGGGCTCATATTCGACATGTAGAAGCTTTCTTCCATTGCCGTTTGAGAAAACCTCATATCGGCTGCCGGCGCCAGGTGGCCGCGATCGTAACCCGATCTGCGGTAATCATTGCCATCGGGCGATCCGGTGCGTACTTTCGGATCAGCAGAAAAATTATCGGTGCGGTCGCGGTCGCCCTGCACTTCCCGGCGGGTGAGTTCGTAAGCTACCCATTCTGCCTGTTCGTACTCGTCTACATACGATAAGGTGTAATGAGTATGCTTCACAACCTGTCCGCTGGTAGAAGTTGGGAGGTAGGGCAGCGACTGACTATATACTGAGGCAACCGAAAGATAAGCCAGCAGGAAGGAACAGATAAGGCGCATTAAGATTAATTTAATATTTTCGTGGTTATTGCATTGTTAACGAAGATACAACAAAATGTAAACGTGATGCGAGGATTACTCATTGTATTGATACTTTTTGCGGCAGCGGAAGCCGGTGCGCAGGAAAATCCCTGGAAGTTACTTCGGGACGTGGAGGTTGAAAATAAATTCGATGAATCGGTAGGCTACCAGGTAGAATACCCGGTTTTCGGTCCGAAAGCCCGGGCGCTAAACGGCGAGGAAATTACTATTAAGGGCTACATGATTCCCTACGAGGTATACCTGGGCCCGAAGTACTTTATACTATCGGCTTTACCGGTGGCGGCCTGCTTTTTCTGTGGCGGTGCCGGTCCGGAAACGGTGATGGAAGTATACACCGAAGAAGAAGTGGAAATAAGCCAGGATAGGGTAACCGTAACAGGTAAGCTCAGCCTTAACGAAGACGACCCGAACCACATGATGTACGTGCTAAAAGAGGCAAAGGTGCAATAACCAGTATTAAAACGCAGAATATTACTATCAACTGAACCGGTCAGCCTCCGCATCCGTTTTACGCAGCTTGTGCGCAGGCCCGCTTATTTTTACAAAAACACAAATAAACCGTTAAAATAAAACATGAAAAGCCTTCTACTTTCTTTATTCTTACTTACTACTCTACCTTCCTTCGCTCAGAACGCGCAGGACGAAGAAATGATTAAACAAATTTACGATGAGTCGCTGTTGCGTGGCGAAGCGTACGACCGCCTGCACTACCTGTGCAAGAATATTGGCGGCCGGGTAACCGGATCGCCCCAGGCCGCGGCGGCCGTGGAGTGGGGGCAGCAGGTGATGAACGAATACGGTTTCGACACGGTATTCCTACAGCCGGTAATGGTACCCCACTGGGTGCGCGGTGAGCAGGAAGTGGCCCGGGTGGTGAATTCCAAACGCCGGGGTGATGTAAGCCTGAACATCACTTCCCTGGGTAATTCGGTAGGCACCGGTGAAGGGGGCATTACTGCAGAAATTGTGGAAGTACAGAACTTCGATGAACTGGCAGAACTGGGCCGGGAAAACGTGGAAGGTAAAATCGTATTTTTTAACCGCCCAATGGACCAGACGCAAATCCAAACCGGGGCGGCTTACGGCAAAGCCGGCAACCAGCGGCGAGGCGGCCCTTCGCAGGCTGCCAAATACGGGGCCATCGGGGCCATTGTGCGCTCGCTGTCTACTGCCTTCGACGACTTCCCCCACACCGGCAGTACGGTTTATACCTTTAACCTGCCTAAAGTGCCGGGGGTGGCCATTAGCACTAACGATGCCGATTTGCTCAGCCAGATGCTGAAGAACGAACCCGGTTTGCAGGTGTTCGTGGAAACCCACTGCCAGATGATGCCCGAAGTATTATCGTACAACGTGGTGGGGCAAATTAACGGATCGGAAAACCCCAACGAATACATTGTGGTTGGCGGCCACCTCGATTCCTGGGACCTGGCCGAAGGCGCCCACGACGACGGTACCGGCGTGGTACAGAGCATTGAAGTGCTTCGCACCCTACAGGCCATTGGCTACCAGCCGAAGCACAGCATCCGGGCGGTACTGTACATGAACGAGGAAAACGGCCTGCGCGGGGCGAAGAAATACGCCGAGCTGGCCGAAGAAAATAACGAAACCCACGTGGCGGCCATTGAATCGGATGGGGGTGGGTTTACCCCCCGTGGCTTCAGCATCGATGCCGATGATAAGGTGGTGGAGAAAATCCGGGGCTGGGGCGAAATGATGCGTCCGTACGACTTACACCGCTTCACTAAAGGCGGGGCCGGTGCCGATGTAAGCACGCTGCGCCCGCAGGGCGTAAGCCTGCTGGGGCTACGCACCGATTCGCAGCGCTATTTCGATATGCACCACTCGGCCCTCGACGTATTTGAAATTGTAAACCGCCGCGAACTCCTGCTCGGCAGTGCCGCCATGGCCAGTATGGTGTACCTGATCGATAGCTACGGCCTGGACTAACCAAGACGGTTAGCATTGGTGAAATAAATTTCAGGATTAATTCAATAAATTAACCTGCTCGCGTGCAATTTGCGTTCGCGCGAGCAGGTATAATATACACGATGGTAAGGGTTAGTACGATAGTTTAAGGGACAGTGTACAGCCGTGCATTGTGCAGGCGGTTGTTTTTTAAGACCAGCACCGGCCGTATCTACATTTTTTTAAATTCTCCCAGTTACGGTCGTACCTTTCCGTTCGGTTTTTCCACATTTACGCCTAATTTTCAGCCAGTTAGGCTTTTATAAGGTAAAAAGAGAAAC
>CAZIWJ010000099.1:0-12266 GCA_964542855.1 uncultured Roseivirgaceae bacterium | reverse complement strand
CATATCACACGTGTCAATTAAGAAACGCAAAAGTGGTAATAAAATCATTGAAATCAAATTTGCGAATCGGCGATCCTGAGGAATCACAACGATCCTGTAACTTACATGTAATTGAATTAGTTGCATTAGTTTAACTTATGTAATAACATAAATTTCATTATTCTGTCTGAGGGTTTTAAATTGCAAATTAATGATAAACCAGTTTTGCACTATATAGCATAATTGTTTGTTTTTGTAATTGAAGTTAAAATTAACAGATATCAAATATGAGTACAGCAAGCCGAGCAGTGAATATATACGTTGAGTCTAATCCTAATCCTAACTCGCTAAAGTTTGTAGCTAATTTTATGCTGGTTCCGGAGGGCAAGAGCTATGATTTTCCCGGCGTGGCCGATACTGAGAATGCCCCGCTAGCCCAGCTTCTCTTTACTCGCTTTCCATTTATTGAGCGGGTATTCTACATGAGTAATTTCATAACGGTTACTAAAAACGAAAACACTTCTTGGGAATCCGTTCAAAATGACCTCCGCGTATTCATTAAGGAATACCTGGAAGAAGAAGAGCCTTTGTTACTGAACGCCGAGGAGGTGGAAACCGAGTCGAATGAAATTCATGCTGATGACAGTGAAATAGTAAAAAAAATAAAAGGCATCCTGGAAGAATACGTTAAACCAGCCGTTGAAATGGATGGCGGTGCAATTAGCTTTGAGTCATACGACGACGGGGTGGTAAAACTTCATTTACAAGGTTCTTGCAGTGGATGCCCCTCTTCTATGGTAACTTTAAAATCAGGAATTGAAAACCTGCTTAAGCGCATGTTGCCCAATGATATTAAAGAAGTTTATGCAGAAGGCGTTTAGGCCTTTTTACCAATTATATGACTAGGATACTAACCGGAATTCAAAGTAGTGGCAGGCCTCACATGGGAAACATTCTTGGAGCAATCAGGCCTGCCATTACCCTCTCACAGCGATCTGATAACGAATCTTTTTTCTTCATCGCAGACCTTCACTCGCTGACTACCATTAAAGATCCTGTTCTACGCAATCAAAATGTACATGCAGTGGCAGCTGCCTGGCTGGCTTTTGGCTTTGATACCGAAACCAACTACCTGTACCGGCAGTCTATGATTCCGGAAGTTTGTGAACTAACCTGGTATCTGAATTGCTTTACTCCTTTCCCAATGCTGGCTAATGCACACTCCTTTAAGGATAAATCTGATCGTCTGGCCGACGTAAACGCCGGGCTATTTACCTACCCGGTTTTAATGGCAGCCGATATTATCCTTTATGATGCTGAGGTTGTACCCGTGGGTAAGGATCAGAAGCAGCACCTGGAAATGACCCGCGATATTGCTACCAAATTTAACCAGGCGTACGGTGATACCTTTGTGGTGCCTGAAGCCCAAATAGACGATAACACCCAGATTATCCCCGGTACCGACGGGCATAAGATGAGTAAATCGTACGGTAACATCCTGGATATCTTTCTTTCAGAAAAAAAATTAAAAAAGCAGGTGATGGCAATCGTTACCGATAGCCGGGAGTTGGAAGAACCGAAAGACCCCGATACCTGTAATGTATTTGCCATTTACCGCTTACTGGCCAATGAAGGGCAGATTACCGACATGCGAAAAAAGTATGAGGCAGGCGGATACGGCTACGGTCATGCTAAAAAAGAACTGCTGGAGTTAATCCTGGATCAGTTTGCCCCACAGCGCGATACGTTTATCCGTTATATGGATAACAAGCAGGACCTGGAAAATCAACTGGCAGTTGGTGAAGAGAAAGCAAGGGTAATTGCTGCCAGAACTCTTTCAAGAGTACGGAATAAACTGGGTTTTAACTACGGCTCTTAGGAAATAGCCAGCAAGTATAATAAAATTGGCATTAAAAGCGAGCAGGCCAATCCTGCATTAAATACCTGTTCCGGGCCTTGCAGGATAAATAAACCACAAGAAGATATAACCAGCAGGATTAGCGGTAGGAACAGGAATACATTGTAAATGCTGTAGTGAGGGGCAAAAGAGAAAATACTGCTTTTCCGAAGCCGATCGACCCGGGTTGTTATTTGAAGTATAGGAGTGGTGAAGACGTTAACAGTATCTCCCTGATCGATGTAATGATATTTATAAGCATCGAGCGGAAACACAGCGTCTGGTGTTTCCGCCGTGTGTACTGTAAAGCTTTTATTTTTAAGTCCTAGTCCTGCTTCGTAAGTTTTCTGGCTCACCGTTTCGTTCGGGTAATTGATTGCAGAAATATAGTCGGCACAAAGCAGCAGGCAGAAAATAAAAGTAATGGCCGAAATAACACGGGAGTAAGGGGCATAGGCAGAAAAATCGAAGGGTTGGGATAAAGACTGGGTAAAATTTTGCCGTTGGGCAGTATTCTCTCGTCGTGAATAACTTTTGTGGGCTGATGATTCGGTTACTTCGTACATCTGCATCAGTAACTCCAGTAAAGAAGCTTCAATTACATAGTCGTAGTTATCACGTTTCTCTGGATCACTAAGCGTTTCGTACGCTTCAGAAATCAGGGAAAATTGTTTATTAGCTTCCGGATCCCGACTTTTATCTGGATGAAAGCGCAGTGCTTTCTTGCGGTAAGCTCTTTTAATTTCATCGTTACTTGCTGATTTATCAACCCCAAGTATGCTGTAGTAATCTGTGTACATAGCTCCCTCGTTTCCACCTGTTTTAGAAGGGCCTGCGTCAGTTTGGTTTAAATTACTAAAAAATTAATGAACGTTTAGGGGGTTGCAATCGATTTTGCAGACCAGATATAATGCAATATTGAGCAAAATATTACTTTATTTCAATATATATTTGATTTATTTTGATAAAGCTAACGTAATTACTAAAGTAATTACTCTCTTTATACCCATTTTACAACATTATGGGTTGATACAGGGTGCAGTAATAAAATTAACAGCCAGCTGGTTTAATTGCAGGTTGGTTGTGAATAGCTGAACAAATTGGTAATTTTAAAACTTTCTTAACAAAGAAAAACTATCATTTCTGATAAGCAGTTTAATAAATATATGAAACTGGAAGAAATTAAAAGAAAACTATCCAAGAGTGGTTTAAAGGCTACCCAGCAACGCCTGGTTATTTACCAGAAGCTGCAATCCTTTATTGATAAACACCCTACGGCCGAACAAATTTACGATTCGCTCCACGAGCAAAACCCCACTTTGTCGCTAGGTACTGTTTACAAAACACTAGATACCTTTACCGACGTAAGCCTGATTGAGCGAATTCCTTCTGAAGGGGGAAAAATGCGATATGATGCTAACCTAACCCCACACAGCCATATATTCTGTAAGGAAAGTGATGAAATTATTGATTTGTACGATGAAGAACTAGACCGTTTATTAAAAGCTTACTTCACGAAAAAGGACATGGGAAACCTAAGCATTGATAAAATCAGCGTTCACATTCAGGCTACCAGAACCAATGCTTAATTACCTGTTATTCCACATGCCATTAAAAATCGGCACAAAGCGCACGGTTACTTTTTCTGTGATTGCCTTCATCTGCAACAAAGCCAAATAGGTACGCAGTTGATTCTATACAACCTGGCCCAACGGATATATTTTTTCCTGATAAGGATTGTTTCTCCTTTTTCTGCCAAAGCTGCCCGTTTTATTTCCGGACGCTCGGACGTATTCAGCCAGCTAACAAATTTCGATACTGGGCAATACAATAAAATTTTCTGGTTTCACTGTGCCTCACTCGGAGAGTTCGAGCAGGGGCGACCGCTTATAGAGGCTCTCAAGACTCAGCAAGATTCAACGGGAATTGTACTCACTTTTTTCTCGCCTTCCGGCTACGAAGTAAGAAAAAATTACTCCGCAGCCGACCTGGTGTGTTACCTCCCGGCCGATTCTCCTAAAAACGCCCGTAAGTTTATCGCAGCCATTCGGCCCGATGCCGCATTTTTTGTAAAATACGAATTCTGGTATTATTACTTCCGGGAGTTAAACCAGCAAAACGTTCCCGTTTATTCCATATCTACCATCCTGCGGGTTGGTCATGTGGCATTCCGCTGGCCTTTTTACCGGAAAATCCTGGCGAAGGTAAACCATTTCTTTGTTCAAGACGAAGAAACAGCCACCAGGCTCAGCACTATTCACTTAACAAATGTGACCATTAGTGGAGATACCCGTTTCGATCGGGTGGCGGATATTGCAAGTAAGGTAAAAGAGCTGGAAATCGTACGCACTTTTAAAGGTAAGGCAAGAGTTATGGCCATTGGCAGCAGCTGGCCGCGAGATATGCAATTGTTAAAGCCTTTGATTTTAAACCTGGGTAAGCGCATTAAATTCATTATCGCCCCGCATGAAATTGATGAGCCGGCCATTCAGGAGATGAAAAAAGCGATGGGAAACTGGGCTGTTCGTTATTCAGCAGCTGAAAACCAGCCGATGACCGATTACCGCGTACTGATTGTTGATAACATAGGAATGCTCTCGTCGGTATATGCTTACGCCGATTTCGCCTACGTGGGGGGTGGGTTTGGCAGTGGAATTCATAATATACTCGAGCCAGCAGTGTTTGGAATGCCTGTCTTCTTCGGAAACAAGCGTTACCAAAAATTCAGGGAAGCCGTTGACCTAACCAATGCTGGGGCCGCATTTCCTGTGGGAACTACCCTGGAAATGACCCATGTTATGGAAGACCTGCTGGAAGATGAAAACCGGTATCGCTCGGTTTCAGAAGTGGGTAAGCGTTATGTCGAGGATAACCGGGGGGCTACTAAAAAAATTATGAGAAGGTTACAGCTTGAAAAAGTAATTCAGGTATGAAAGGGAGAGTATTCAAATCAACGGGATCCTGGTACCAGGTTCGTCTTGAGGGCGGCCAGAAAGTAGCTTGCAGGCTCAGAGGAAAGTTTAAAGTAAAGGGCTTGAAAGTAACTAATCCGATTGCCGTAGGTGATTACGTAGAAGTAGAAACTGAGTCCGGAACCGATGATAACACTGCCGTTATTACCAATATTTTATCTAGAGAAAACTACATTCTTCGTAAATCGACCCACAAAGCAAGTCACGGACATATGCTGGCAGCGAATATTGACCAGGCAGCGGTAATTGTTACCCTGGCCTATCCGCGAACTTCGCTGGGCTTTATCGATCGTTTCCTGGTAACTGCTGAAACTTTCCGGATTCCTACCTGCATCATTTTCAACAAGAAAGATATCCTAGAACCCGCAGGACTGGAAATGCAAGCTGAAGTAATGGACATCTATGATAGCATCGGCTACCAGACCCTGGAAATTTGTGCTTTTGATACCCAAGATATAAACCAGGTAAAAGAGTTTTTACGAGGAAAAACGACCCTGGTTAGCGGACATTCCGGGGTGGGAAAATCGACTCTGATTAATAAAATCATTCCGGGTGCAGAGTTAAAAACCGCTGAGGTTTCCGATTTTGCAAATAAAGGAGTGCATACCACTACCTTTGCTGAAATGTTCGCTGCTAACGAACAGACTTACATTATCGACTCACCGGGTATAAAAGAGCTGGGATTAATCGACATTGAAGAAGATGAACTGGGTCACTATTTCCCAGAATTCAGAGAACGGCTTGGAGCTTGTAAATTCCACAATTGCCGTCACCTGCAGGAACCAGGCTGTGCTATTCGGCAGGCTGTAGAAGCCGATGAAATTCCTTACTCGCGGTATCACAGCTACCTGAGTATGCTGGAAGGTGGAGATAACCGGCGATAAACTGCCTGGTTTTAAAAAAACATCTGTTCGG
Organism: uncultured Roseivirgaceae bacterium; assembly: GCA_964542855.1. Classification (GTDB taxonomy): domain Bacteria; phylum Bacteroidota; class Bacteroidia; order Cytophagales; family Cyclobacteriaceae; genus CAZIWJ01. Next base: position 6,503 of record CAZIWJ010000099.1, on the reverse strand, counting down.
TTAATTGTTTGTATAGTACTTTAAAAATCAAATCATGGAATTAAACCTGAAGGACAAAAACATACTCGTTACCGGGGCCAGCAGGGGTATCGGAGCAGCTATTGCCCGGGCTTTAGGCCAGGCCGGAGCCCGAGTGGTTGTTCATTACTCCAGAAGTAAAAACAAAGCCGAAGCATTAGCTAACGAGGCGGGTAACGGATCGTTCACAATACAGGCCGAGCTTTCTGAGCCTGAACAGGTAGGCCAACTTTTTGGGCAGGCTGTTTCAAGAGTCGGTACCCTTCACGGGTTGGTAAACAATGCCGGAATTGCAATTCGTTCAGACATTAGTTCAGCCGATTCAGCCTGGATAAGTGAGTTTGAGCAAACCCTGGCTGTAAACCTGAAAGCTACTGCACTGCTTTGTAAAAAAGCAATTAATCATTTCCTGGAAAAAGGAGGAGGGCGTATTGTTAATGTTTCTTCCAGGGCAGCTTTCAGGGGAGATACAGCCGATTACATGGCTTATGCTGCCTCAAAAGGTGGGATGGTTGCGTTAACCCGGTCTATTGCCCGGGCTTACGGAAAACAGGGTATTACTGCTTTCGACCTGGCACCAGGCTTTACCCGCACTGAAATGGCAGAACAATTCATTAACGAATACGGAGAAGACTTTGCCAGGCAGGGGATAGCATTAAATGAACTGACTACTCCCGAAAACATTGCTCCCATGGTTGTATTTCTGCAATGTGGCATGGCCGATCATGCCACGGGATGTACATTCGACATGAATGCAGGAAGTTATGTTCATTAAAGCAAAGGTAATTTTTTTACCTTTGCAAGTATTATACATTACCACACAGAAAAGAACAGCGTAGAGGAACCGTGAAATATCCTGAACACAAAAATATAGATTACGCCGGAATTGATCACGAGGTGAGAAAATTCTGGGAGGACCACAAAATTTTCGAACAGTCGGTAACTTCGAGAGAGGGCCGGGAAACCTTTACTTTTTACGAAGGGCCTCCTTCAGCCAACGGTACACCAGGCATTCACCACGTAATGGCCCGAACTATTAAGGATCTCTTTTGCCGTTACAAAACCCTGAAAGGTTATCAGGTAAAACGAAAAGGAGGATGGGACACCCATGGATTACCGGTGGAACTGAAAGTTGAAAAAGAACTCGGGATCACCAAAGAAGATATCGGAAAAAAAATATCGGTTGAGGATTATAACCAGAAATGCCGGGAAGCTGTGCTTCGTTACACCGACGAATGGAATGAGCTAACTCGCATGATGGGATACTGGGTTGACCTCGACGATCCCTACGTTACTTTTAAGCAACCCTACATGGAAACCCTTTGGTATTTACTTAAGAAAATGTACGACAAAGGGTTACTTTACAAAGGGTATACCATTCAGCCTTTCTCACCGGCAGCCGGAACCGGCCTGAGTTCTCACGAACTCAATCAGCCGGGAGCGTACCGGGAAATAAAAGATACTTCTATCGTTGGCCAGTTTAAAGTTGAAGGTACAGAAAATGATTACCTGCTGGCCTGGACCACAACTCCCTGGACCCTACCGGCAAACTCGGCCATCGCAGTTGGAAAAAATATCGATTACGTAAAGGTGAAAACCTTCAACCCTTACACGTTCAGGCTAGTGAACGTAATTTTGGCCAAAGAACGAATGGATGCCTATTTCAGCAAGAAAGCAGCTGATAAACGGGTGGAAGATTACCAGCCAGGTGATAAACATGTGCCCTACGAGGTAATTGAAGAGTTTAAAGGTGAGCAACTGGTCGGCCTGAATTATAAGCAGCTGATGCCTTACGTAAAGTTACCCAAGCCTGCTTTTACCGTAATAGCAGCCGATTTTGTAACAACTGAAGACGGTACCGGGTTGGTGCACCTTTCTAAAACCTTTGGTTCTGACGACTTCCAGGCGCTGGAACAGCACGGTATACCCGGTGTAATGGTAAAAGATGAAGCCGGAAACGATGTACCTATTGTTAATCGCAAAGGTCGCTTCGTTAAAGAAATCACCGATTTCGCTGACATGCCGGTTAAAAATTACGATGACGAGGACGAATCGGATCCCGATTACAAGTCTACCGACGTAAAAATTGCCATCAAACTAAAAGAAGAAAACAAGGCATTCAAGGTAGAAAAGTACGAACACAGTTACCCGCATTGCTGGCGAACCGATAAGCCAGTATTGTATTACCCGCTTGAATCGTGGTTTGTCCGTACCACTGCCCTGAAAGATCGGCTAATTCACTTGAATAATACTATTAACTGGAAGCCTGCTTCTACCGGCACCGGGCGTTTTGGAAACTGGCTGGAGAATCTGGTCGACTGGAACTTGAGCCGCTCCCGATACTGGGGAACGCCTCTGCCCATTTGGCGCAGTGAGAACGGAGCTGAAGAGATATGCATTGGTTCACTTGCCGAACTAAAGGCTGAAGTGGAAAAAGCAGTTGAGGCCGGCTTTATGCAGGGAACCATCGGAGATGATTTTGACCTTCACCGGCCTTACGTTGATGATATTATCCTGGTGAGTGCCTCGGGGAAAAAAATGTACCGGGAACCTGACTTAATTGATGTCTGGTTTGACTCCGGTGCCATGCCTTATGCCCAGTGGCATTATCCGTTCGAGAATAAAGAAATTTTTGAGAAGAATTTTCCGGCCGATTTCATTTCGGAAGGGGTAGACCAAACCCGTGGGTGGTTCTTCACCCTGCACGCAATTGCTGGTTTACTGTACGATAGTGTAGCGTTTGAGAATGTTGTTTCTACTGGCTTGGTTCTCGATAAGAACGGGGAAAAGATGTCGAAACGTAAAGGTAATGTAATTTCTCCCTTCGATACGCTGAACCAGTATGGCGCTGATGCCACTCGCTGGTACATGATAGCAAATGCCAACCCCTGGGATAACCTGAAGTTCAACCTGGAAGGTGTTCAGGAAGTACAACGAAAGTTCCTGGGAACTTTGCAAAATACTTATTCCTTCTTTGCCCTTTACGCTAACCTGGACGGATTCACCTTCAAAGAAGATGCTATACCCTACGCCGAAAGGAAAGAGAGCGACCGCTGGATAATTTCTAAAATGAATACCCTAACCCGGGCGGTTGATGAGGCTTATGCTGAATACGAGCCTACCCGGGCAGCAAGGTTAATACAGGGTTTTGTGATAGACGATTTAAGCAACTGGTACGTTCGCCTGAACAGAAAACGGTTTTGGCAGGGAGAGTATAATACCAGTAAAATAGCAGCCTACCAGACATTGTACGATTGCCTGCTCAACATCGCCAAACTGATGTCGCCCATAGCTCCCTTCTACAGTGAGTATTTGTATTGCGACCTGAATGGCACTACCAAGCGAGAAGACAGCATATCGGTACACCTGGCTGATTTCCCAACGGTAGAAGACGCTGATATTAACCAGCAACTGGAGCATAAAATGAAGCTGGCACAAAATGCTTCTTCGCTCGTACATTCGCTTCGTAAGCAGCACACTATTAAAGTACGACAGCCTCTTTCCCGAATCCTGATTCCGGTGCTTAGCGATGACGTAAAAGAAGAGATTCAGGAAATGGAAGACCTAATCCTCACGGAGGTTAATGTAAAGCAAATTGAGTTTATCGATGATACCTCCGGGGTTTTAGTAAAGAAGATTAAGCCTAACTTCCGAAAGCTTGGTAAACAGTACGGTAAAAAAATGAAAGACATTACCGCTGCGCTTGCTAAAATGGGTCAGGAGGAAATCAACCAGCTAGAGCGTGAGCAAAAAATACAGCTTGCCCTGAAAGATGAACAGGTTGAACTTACGCTCGAAGATGTGGAAATTTCTTCCGAGGATATTCCCGGCTGGTCAGTTGCCCGGGAAGGTAACCTGACCGTAGCCCTGGATATTAACATTACCGATACCCTGAAAAGAGAGGGAATAGCCCGTGATTTGGTGAACCGAATACAGAATTTACGGAAAGACCTTAATCTGGAGGTGCAGGATAAGATTGAAGTAGCTGTACAGTCAGAGGAGGAAATAGTAAATTCCTCCATTGAAGAGTATAAATCATACATCTGCGCCGAAACTCAGGCCGTTGAGTTAGAAGTAGCTGAACAACTTTCGGGTGAGGCGCACGTTCTTGATATGGACGATTATTCTCTGCGTGTAGCACTCAAAAAAGTGTAAATACTCATCCACTACAACTAATCTGGAAGCTAGTGAAATACGGAAAATACTTTCTACTGAGCCTGTTTATTATTATAGTAGACCAGACGGTTAAAATGCTGGTTCATTATAATATGGAGTTAGGTGTACTGGGGCAGATTCCTGTTCTTGGTAACTGGTTTAAACTTCATTACACGCTAAATCCGGGAATGGCCTTCGGTATGGAATTAGGGTCGGAGTACGGTAAGCTAGTACTTACTATTTTCCGTTTGTTTGCCATGGTAGGCATCGGGTACTATTTATTTCTACTGGCTAAACGTGGAGTACACACCGGCTTATTGTGGTCTGTTGCCCTCATTCTGGGAGGTGCTATCGGGAATGTGATCGATAGCACTTTCTACGGAGTTTTGCTGGATAATGCACCTCAGGGTTCGGCAACGCCCTGGTTTCACGGGCAGGTAGTAGACATGTTTTATGTCGATATTTGGGAAGGACAGGTTCCGGAATGGGTACCCGGATGGGGTGGAAGATACATGGCCTTATGGCCTATATTTAATATTGCTGACGCTTCTATTTTCTGCGGGGTAGCAACGATATTAATTATGCAAAAGCGTTTCTTTGCCCATCACGATACTACCGTTAAAAGCGAAACCTCTACCCAGGGTAACAACTGACTCATTGTGTCAGCCGTCATAATCTTGTTATTTGACCGTTACTTAATACCATTTTCTTTACCTGATCCATAATATGAAAATAACTTCCTGGTTTATCCTGATTTCCGTATTAGTGCTGTTTGCCTGTGAGCCTCTCGATGCCCCTGAATTCAGGAAAATTGAAGGCCTGAAATTTAAGCTGATTAATAGCAATGCTGCTGAGGTTAATGCTAATGTTGTGCTTTTCAACACTAACGACAGAAAGGTGAAATTGAAAAATGTTGATCTTGTGATCAGTGTAGACGGCATAAAAGCAGCTACTATAAATCGGGATTATAATCTGGTCATTAAGCCTGAGTCGGAATTTACGGTACCGGTTAGTACAAAGGTTTCATTAAAAGAATTAAACGGGGGGCTGTTGAACACGGCAATTAGTATATTTACTGGATCTACCAAAGACGTTCTATTTGAAGGTACTGCACGGGTTAAAGCTTATGGGTTTTCATTTCGGGTACCCATAGAATACAAAGATGAAGTAAGACTCAGGATGTAGCAACTACATGGGCGATAATTGCCACTCCCACCCAAAGGTTAGCCTCAGGAAATTGTAAAACATGTTTACTGACAGCAGAATAAAAATGATCCCCAGAACCCGGTCAATTTTCTGAATGATTTTCTCATTCAGTATTTCCCCTAACCTTTTAGCCAGAAACGCCTTCATTAAATCTATACAAAAAATCGTACTCAGTAAGCCGGTAAAGAAAAAGTAATACTCTTGTTCCGTATATTCTTCTTGTATATTTAATGTACCCAGGATACCCACCCAAACCAGTACAGTAAACGGGTTAATAAAATTAATGGCAAACCCTTTGAACAAATACATCATTAGGGGTAAATCAGCCTCACCTGAACTTCTGGAATGCTTTACGTGCTTGGTCAGGTACTGGTATCCGATGTAAAGAATGGCTATCCCGGCAAAAAGGCTGAATGTTTTTTGAAATATCTGGCTCTCGAAAAACTTCGACAAACCATAAAAAATAGCCAGTAGGAGCATCATGTCGCTGATAATAATACCTGCTGCAAATAAACCAGCCTTTTTAAAACCTTGTTTCATTCCAACCCCTATAAGGTAAAAGAAAGACGGGCCCACGAATAATATGAATACAAGCCCGGTTAATATGCCGTAAATAGTAGGGTGCATAAATAATGAATATTATACCTGATAGTGTATCATTGCGGGCTTGGCGTATCTTTCCGAAAAAAAGTTTAACACTTTCCATATTAGCTGCCTGAAATTACTCAGATGGTTAACATAAACAAAATGATGTTCAAAACTGGGCTCACCTCCCCGCTGCTTTTTAAACTTACCTGCCCCGGAACTCATGTTCAGGAATAAATTCTTATTAATAGCCTCCTGCATTAACTGCATGTTCATTAGGCGATAAATGCCTTCCTCACGGGGTAACGAAGTGTCGTAACCTATGAATGGCGTAGTTATTTTTCCACCGGTATAGTAAATGGCCTGAACGGCTAACAGTTCCTTTTCCTGGTTTTCCATCAATTGAAAGCTCAGCACCTTGCTGTTTGCAGCAATTTCAATAAACTTTTCCGTATACTGTGGATTCAGGACAGAGTATTTTTCGAGGTATATGTTATTATAGTATTCTATGATTTTGTTGTTCATGCTTGTTGTGAGCG
>CAZIWJ010000098.1:0-12272 GCA_964542855.1 uncultured Roseivirgaceae bacterium | reverse complement strand
ACGCCAAGCTCTTCTTTCTTGGCTTCTATTTTAACCCTGGCTTCCTTGATGCGTTTTTCAGAAATCTGGATCTCCAGGTTCTGGAGCTCTATTTCTTTGGTAATGGCATCGTATTCCCGGTTATTCCGTACGTTCATCTGCTGCTCTTCGTACTTCTTGATCATGGCTTCTGATTCCTTGATCGCAGATTTCTTGTCGGACACTTCCTGCTCCAGGGCAGCCAGCTGTTCTTTATGCTTTTCCAGCCGGGTTTGATATCCGGCGATTTCGTCTTCCAGGTCTTTTACTTCTTCCGGAAGGTCTCCCCTCATTTTTACGATTTCATCGAGCGATAAATCTATTTGCTGAAGGTTCTTTAACGCTTCCAGTTTTTTGGCAACACTTTGTTGCTGCGACGATTTTACTTCCATAATTTAAAAATAGAGTACAGGGTTCGTGACTGTTTTTGCAGTGCGAACCGCAAAATTAGCAAATTTTTCTGATAATAGTTCTTTTAGTAAATCCTTTGTAAATATCTCACTTTCGTAGTGGCCAATATCGGCAATAATGATTTTTCCATCGGCATCGAAAAACTCGTGGTACTTGTAATCTGCGGTGATGAATACATCGGCCTGTTGCCGTAAAGCATGTTTAAGCAAAAAACTACCTGCTCCACCACACACGGCTACGCTATTAATTTCCTTACGAACAAGGGCGGTGTGGCGAATTACCGGCAGGTTCAATTTTTCTTTCAACGACGTTAGAAATTCTTCTACTTCCATGCCCTGCGGAAGTTTACCAATCATTCCGCTTCCCACCTCCTGGTTATCGTTAACCAGTTCGTGTAAGTAATAGGCTACTTCTTCATACGGATGAGTGGCCTTCAGCGTTCGTAAAACCGAATCGGTGTGCACGGCCGGGAATAATACTTCTACCCGGTTTTCCTTTACGTGTTCCAGCTTACCAGCTTCCCCGATGTGTGGATTAGCTTCAGCTGTGGGTTGAAAGGTACCCTTTCCTTCCAGTTGAAAACTGCAATTTTTATAATTACCGATATTCCCGGCTCCTGCCTCGCTCAGGGCATTTAATACCTGCCCGGTGTTTTCAAGTGGCACAAACGTAGTCAGTTTCCTCAAGATAGAAGGCTTTGGGGCCAGCACCCGGGTATTCGTTAGCCCGAGTATATCTGAAATTTTTTTGTTCACTCCGGTCGATATATTGTCCAGGTTGGTATGAATAGCATAAATTGCCACATCGTGTTTAATGGCCCTGATAATCGTGCGCTCCACGTAATTCCGGCCGGTTATGCTCTTTAGTCCTTTGAAAACTATCGGGTGGTGGGCAACTACCAGGTTACAGCCCTCCCGGATGGCTTCATCAACTACGGCTTCGGTAGCATCGAGGCTGCACAATATGCCTGTTACCTGGCTTAATGGGTTTCCACAAATAAGCCCACTGTTATCGTACGATTCCTGGTAAGCAGATGGGGCCAGTTGTTCAAGATATCGGGTGATAGTCTGTATATTTACTGCCATAAAAAGTAGTGGTTTTATTTGTTGTCCTCTATTATATAACGCCTAACCCCTTTCTTTGTGCTAAACCTGCGGGCTTTTTTCCTTTTTCCTTTCACGTTACTTTATCAACTTATTACCCAATTGAGGAATGTACTCTACAGCCGCGGGGGTTTCACTGTTGAGCATTTCCCCGTTTATACCATTAGTGTGGGCAATTTGAATGTAGGCGGGTCGGGAAAAACCCCTCACATCACTTACCTGGCTAACCTGTTAGCTGAACGGTTCAATACGGCTATCATTAGCCGGGGCTATAAACGCCAAACAAAGGGGGTAATCGTTGCCGGTGAACAGGATAACGCCCGTACACTGGGCGATGAGCCCTTCCAGTACGTACTCCGCTTTGGCAAGCGCTTACCGGTTGCGGTCGGTGAAAAACGGGTTCATGCAGCCCGCCAGCTTTTGGAAAGTTACCCCGCTACCCGCGTACTTCTTCTCGACGACGCTTACCAGCACCGGGCTATAGGCCGCCACCTGAATATTTTACTTACCCGCTACCGGGAGCCTTTTTATAATGACTTTGTTATCCCTTCGGGCTGGCTGCGCGAATCGCGTAAAGGTGCCAACCGGGCCGATGCCCTAATCATTACCAAATGCCCTGACCGGTTAGACGCAGCGGAAATGGAACGAATAAGCAATAAAGCCCGAAAATATATCCATACCAATTGCCCGGTATTCTTCTCCACGGTTATTTACCATCGCCCGGAACCGGTATTTCAGGGCACTGAAACCATGCCTGCTGAATTTATTTTACTTAGCAGCATCGCCCAAAACCAGGCTTTTTACCAGTATGTAAGCCAGCACTATTCGGTCATTGAACACCTCGCTTTTCCCGATCATCATCATTACAAGCCGGGCGATTTACAACGTTTGCAACAACTGGCGAAAAATCATCCGGGCTGTGGCATACTGACCACGGAAAAAGATCGTTCCAAGCTGGTAAATAATCCTTATTCTGAAGCTTTGAGGCCGTTACCCGTTTATTATTTACCAATTTCTGTTTCTTTTCTGGGCGGTAACCCTGCTTTTAATAATTTTGTGCTTCGGAAAACGAATACCTTCCTCGCAAATGCGTAATTGCTTCCTCTTTATTTTTGTTGTTTTTAGCCTGGGTACGCAGGCCCAGATGCGGCAATTCGATCAGTTTAACCGAAGCGGGGGAAACCGCGCACAGGTTCCCGAAGATTCTGAACTGGCCGAAGAAAAAGAAGAAGATACCGTGCAGTACGGCCCAACCACTACCCGTTTCATCACTGAACGCGACCTGCTTTACAATCGTACCAACTTGCAACCCCTCGATACTGTACCCGACCAGATTTATAATTACTTTAACCCGGTTCAGCGCGCTCAAAACCGTTACCAGGACCTGGGTACCATCGGAACTGCAGCTCGCCCGGTATTCTTTCAGTTTCCCGAAACCCCGGGAAGAACGCCCGGCTTCAATGCATTTAATTTGTACGCTAAAAAGCCGGAAGATAACCGGTACTACAATACGCAATCGCCTTTTATTAGCGTATTAGGGGCCTTTGGGGGAAATGGCCGCACCGTATCTGAAGTTACCATTAGCCGAAATATTGGTCCGCAGCTAAACGTAAGCCTGGGGTTTACCCGCTATGCCATCGACAAGCAACTCGGGGCCAGCAATACGCAGGGCGACCGGCGTACGGTTTCCACCGGCATCCAGGTACATGCTAATTATACCAGCCGCAATGAAAGGTACCGTGCGCTGGGATTTTTCTCCTGGATGAACCACGAAGTAGAAGAATCCGGAGGTGTTCGGCCGGTTTTGAATGATTTTAACCTCGACGACCTGTTCGAGTACGAAGATGCCAACGTATGGCTCCGGAACGTAGCCAATAGCAACGAGATCAGGAATTACATTCACTTTTACCAGGAGTACAGGCTGTTTAACGAACTGCAGGTGTACCATCGCTTCGACCAGATTAGGCAGGACAATTCGTTTACGTACGTGGCCAATGGCCCTACCGACGAGTATTTTAGCCGCTTCCTGCTTCGCACCGATACCACTAAAGATATCAGCACCTACGATGCCACCGTGAACGAAGCCGGTATTAAAGGAAGCATTAACCAGTTGTATTACAGCTTCTATTTTAAACACCGCTTCCTCACATTCGATCGCCCTCCTCCCGCCCCCATTAACGGGGCAATAGCGCGCCGGCAGGATAACGAAATCTTTGCCGGCGGAAGGCTGGGTTTTGATATTACGGAAGTAATCCGGCTGGAAGGGGAACTCGAGTACCTGCTGCCCGGAAACTTCAACCTGGATGCCCGTTTGCAAACCCCGCTGCTTGAAGCCCGTTACCGCAGCATCCTTGCCCTGCCCAGCTACCTGGAACAGGGCTATTTGGGAAATCACAACTTCTGGATCAATAACCTGGAATCGTACGCAGCTAACCAGATTAGCGGAAACTTAAAGCTGAAAACCAGCAACATAGACTTTCTTCCGGGGCTATCGCTTACTAACGTGAACCGGCCCGTTTTCTACGAGCGCAATGCCCTGCCCCAAAGCCGACAGTCAGTAGCTACCCAGGCAGCCGGCGCCGTACAGTTCATTTCCCCTGAAATATACCTGGGCTTGCGCTTCCTGAATTACTTCCACCTCGACACCCGGACTATTTATACCCTTACCAGCGGATCGGCCCGCCGGGCATACAGCATTCCCGATCTGTTTATAAACAGCAAGCTGTATTACGACCGCACCTTCCTGAATGGAAAAATTATTTTACACGCCGGTTTGGATATGCACTACAAAACGGCTTACAGCGGGTACGAGTACGACATTGCCATTCAGCAGTTTTTTGTTCGCGGAAATGAAGACATCTTCGGATTCGGACTGGTACCCCAGGAAATTAGGGCTGATTTTTTCCTTGCCCTGAAAGTACGCAACACCCGGATTTACGTCAGGCTACCCCAGGTAAATCAGGGGATTCCGGAAAATGGTTACTTCACCCACCCTTTTTACACCGGCCAGCCCAGGGTATTCGATATCGGGGTAGATTGGTACTTCTTCGACTAGGATGGCCGGGATCATAAATATTTCGGAATTAACCAGTACGACTGCCTTTACAGTGCACCCGTTGCTGATGAATTTTGTGAGCTTAGGTCTCCGTAAAGCGGCTTCTTACTGTTTTATCGATACTTATGCCACTACACTGGCCCCCATTCTATATATACACTGAACACCAGGGCAGCCCAGCTGATAATCATGATAACTCCCACCATGGGCATGACAAATCGCAGCCACCGATCGAATGGAACGCGGCAAACACTGAGCATGGCTATGAGCCCACCTAGCGTTGGGTTAAAAAGGTTCGTTACGCCGTCACCCACCTGGAAAGCCAGGATGGTAGTTTGGCGGGTTAGCCCCAAAACTTCCCCTACCGGTATCATTATAGGAAGCGTAGCCAGGGCTTGTCCGCTGCCGGAGGGGATTAACAGGTTAATAATCGACTGGGCTAACGTCATGAAAATTGCGGAGGTATAAGTAGGTAGGTAATTCAGAACTTCCGATAGCTGGAAGGCAATGGTATCGCCAATACTGCCGGTTTCCATGACTACCCTTATTGAATTGGCAAACCCTACCATAAAGGCCCCCGGGGCAATGTTTGCTACTGACTTTAATACTGTTTCTGAAAATACCGAAGCATTGATGCCGTGTACCGTACCGCCGGCTATGGCAACCATAAGGAACAGAGCTGATATTTCATTCAGGTACCAGTGGTAACGGAAGATCCCGAACAGCATTACCCCTATGCCGGCAATAAATGTACCCAGCACCAGCCAGTTCCGGCGGGAAATTGTGTAAGTTTCCAATGGGTGCGACAGGGTTAATCCGGAACTGTCCAGGCCGCTGGCCAGGCTGCTTTCGGGTGAACGAAGAATTTTACGGAAGTAACGCAAATTGTACCAGGCCAGCAGGCAAAGGGCTGCCAAACATAGTACCGAACGTAATTCAGCCCCGGAAAAAAGGGGCATTTCAGCAATCTTATGGCCGGTACCTACTGTATAAGGATTAATAGGCGATAACCCAAACCCAACGGTTACTCCACCAACCCCGATCCCTGCTCCGAGCATTAAATCTCCACCCAGGGCCAGGCTCAGTATTACGGCAATCGGCATCAGAGCAATATTATTTTCGTAGCCTATTGCTACTCCCATTAAGCCATACAGGAAAGTCATAAATACTACTATGAACTCGCGCCGTTTATGACCTACGCTTTTTACCAGCGTGCCCACAGCATTTTCAATGGCCCCGGTTTTATTCAGGATACCAAACATGATGCCGCTGGTAAATACTACCATAATTACTTCAATGGCAGCTTTGAACCCGAGGGGAACGGAGCGAAATAAATCCAGGATAGAAAGCGGGGTTTGGGTAATCGTATGGTAAGAGCCGGGAATTACCCGCTGACGGCCATCGACCAGTTCCCGCTCAAATTCTCCCGCCGGCAAAATGTAACTCATACCAGCCATGAATACCATAATACCAAATAGCAGGGTTACCGGGTGTGGCATACGTTCGTACCACTTTTTCCGGCTAGATTGCTTTTTCTGCTGGGTACCCGTTTCCATTAAACAATATTGGCAATTTGCTCCTTGACTTTCTCTAATTCTTCTTTCATACCCACAACCAGGTGCTGAATGGTAGCGTCATTGGCCTTGGAACCCATGGTATTTATTTCCCGACCAATTTCCTGGGCTATGAATCCCAGCTTTTTTCCCCCGGAAGAATCTTCTTTCACCGCGTTGATGAAGTAGTTCAGGTGATTGGCTAACCTTACCTGTTCTTCGTTAATATCGAATTTCTCAATGTAGTAGATCAACTCCTGCTCAAAGCGGTTCTCATCTACTTTATCTTTTTCAATCAGTTCGTCGAGCTGGCTTCTTAGCCGGTTCTTTACCGCCTGGTTTCTACGGGGCACGTGCTGCTTTACTTCCTCATCTTTCTGCCGGATGCGATCGATGTTTTGTAGCAGGTCATTTTTAAGAGCATTGCCCTCCTGCTCCCTAAACTGATTGCAGTGTTGTATTGCTTCTTTTATCGTTTGCAGCGTAGATTGCCACACTTTTTCCCCTGTTTCAGAGTCGATCTCCTCACTTTTAACTACACTGGGGTTTTCAATGGCTATTTTAAATAAGTCGCCAGGAGCTGCACTTACCGAATCGGCCAGTTTTTTTAGTTGATCATAGTAAGCCAGGAACAGCGATTCGTTAACCTGCAAGCCGCTAATGGCTGCTCCTTTATCTACGAGTTCCAGTACCACCGAAACCTTACCCCGCTCCAGTTCCTGCTTAACGAGCGATTTAATTTCGATTTCCCTGTCGTTAAACAGCCTGGGCATCTTTAAATTAATATCCAGGTACTTTGAGTTGAGCGTTTTTACCTCTACCAGCACATCGTAATCGTCTCCTTCAAAGCGGGAACGACCATAACCAGTCATCGACTTTATCATGTAGGAAAGTTTTAAACAGCTGGGAATATAAGCAGGAAAAGAGGATTAAAGCAAATAACAGGAGTTATTGCTTTTGCAGAAAGCTGCTATACAGTTCCTGGGCCTCTTTAAGGGTATCTTCCAAAGTTTCGTTTACCAGGGTCACGTCGAAGTATTGCTCGTAGGTAATTTCTTCGGCTGCTTTTTTTAGCCGGTTTTCCAACGTTGTACTCGATTCCGTATTTCTGTTCTCTAGCCGTGAGCGTAAAGTCATCAGGTCGGGAACTTTCACAAACACCGCCAGGGCACGATCACCAAAAAAATTTTTCAGGTTCACGCCCCCCTGAACGTCAACATCGAAAATTACGTTTTTTCCCTGTGCCCACAATCGCTCAACTTCGCTCCGCAGTGTGCCGTAGTACACACCATCGTATACTTCTTCCCATTCCACAAATTCATTGTGGGTTATTTTTTTACGGAACGTTTCATTCGACAGAAAGTAATAATCGACGCCGTTCGTTTCCTTTTCCGGGCGGATAGAACGCGTACAGGCGGAAATAGAAAAGGCCAGATTATCGTTGTGCCTGAGCAGGTGATGAACAATGGTAGTTTTACCTGCTCCAGAGGGTGCTGAAAAAATAATGGCCTTCCCCTTACTCATTTAAATTTATTACTCAGGTATGGTGCTAACTGTACTAATTAAACTCACTGGCGCACTCATCGTACTTATTTGATTAGAGAAAAAGTGACGCATGTCCTTCTCGTTGTGGTAATGTTGCTGCAACCCGGGCCACTGGTATACATGATTAAGGAAGTAATGTTGTTCGTGCCTACTTGCCTGTCCGTCAATCATGGAAGGAAGCAAAGTAACACATTCTTCGAACTGGGCCAGTTCTGTTGGAGAAGTAATATTAGTCGAGTATTTGTAAAAAGTGTTAGTCAACCAATGCGGTAGCTTGCCAGACATGTTGTAAAAGTTTTTATCGGTAACCCATTGATTTAGCATAGGACATTAATTTTTCCTTGAGCAAGTTTCTTGCCCGGTGTAACCTGGATCGAACAGTCCCTATTGGGATATCCAGTATTTTCGCCATTTCTTCGTAAGTAAAGCCTTCCAGGTCGCATAGAATGATAACTGTTCTGAAATCGACGGCCAGTGAGTTTAGGGCCACAGAAATTTCGTCACCAATCATATCCTGAAGGGAATCAACCCGCAAATCGGTAGTGATTTTCTCATCTACCTCATCGGAGTTATAGTAAGTTTCCACTTCCTGGTAGTCAACCTTAGATGGTTCTTTACTTTTCTTCCTGAAGTTATTAATGAAGCTGTTCTTCAAGATTCGGAACAGCCATGCTTTTGCATTAGTTCCTTGCTGAAAAGATTCAATAAAACGATAGGCTTTCAGATAAGTATCCTGTACTAAATCCTTGGCGTCAGCTTCGTCCAGGGTAAGACGATACCCGAAATTGTACATCGAATCGATGAGTGGAAGGAATTCCTCGTTAAAGATTTTATCCTTTTGCTCTTTGGTATAATGCTGACGCTGCGTGTCTGACATATTATCTTGACTATTTCTAATTCTGCCTTCCCGGCAGGAGCTTGCAAAATTAGTTAAAACAAGCCGGACTTTATAATTCTTCTATGTTCTAACTGGTTACGAAGCTTAAAGTTGTAAGTTCCGGTGATCTGTTTATGAATCGTTCCAAATTACTACACAAAAAGTTCACAGTCCAGTTGTTAAGCACCGGTCAATTTCTTTTTCCTGTTTATCCCCCCACAGAGCCCCGGTTAGCAATAAAAAACTGTAAAAAATGTATAAATTAGCCGGCCTTACATTATTTTAAACTTGTTCCTCGGAACTATTGAACCTTCCTCACTCATGCGTTACCTGGCTACTGCTTTTGGCTTTATTCTTTCGTTTACCCTGTTTAATTTTACTTGCCGGGCCCAGAGCGTTCCCGTTACCTGGAAGAATATTTTTACCCGGAACAATGGGGCATACACTACTGCTTTGTCGCCCGATGGCTCCACGGTAGCGTTTTATGGCTCGGTAAATGAAAAGAGAGGCATTTACCTGCTAAATACTACCGGTAATGGTTCTCCCCGCTTCCTGGTTGCCGGCTCTTCGCCAGCCTGGTTCGCCAACGGGCAGCAACTCGTATACGTGGCCGATAACGATATTTGGGTTACCGATTTAACGGGCAATACCACCCGCCTTACCAATAGCGAAAAAGATGTACGTGCCCCCCGCCCTTCACCCGATGGCACTCAAATTGCCTTCTACAGTGGCCGATCGGGCTACCAGGATATCTGGCTGGTAACAACCGAAGGCTTAGCCCCTCCAAGGCAGCTTACTCGAAATAGCATGGCCCCGGATGATCCGCGTTACGCCCCGGCCTGGTCGCCCAACGGCTCAACCATCGCCTACTTTTCCAATAAAAATGACTACTGGCACGACGATATCTGGCTCGTAGATGTAGCCAGCGGGGAAGAAAAACAGCTTTCTACTACCATTATGGCCATGAGCACCCCGGTATGGTCGCCCGATGGCAGCAAAATTGCCCTGATGGCCAACGCCAAAAATGAATACTGGTACGAAGATTTATCGTACGTGTATATCCTGGAACCGGAAACCGGGAAGGAATATCCCATCGATATGCAGGTGTACGCTTCCGATATGATATTTCGCCATACCGTATCCTGGTCGGTCGATGGCTCTTCCCTGTTTTTCCCTTACCACCAGCGGGGCGACGTGCACCTTTGGCGGGTTTCAGTACAAGGGGGCGTGGCTACCCGCCTTACTCATAAGGAAGGGGTAATTCAATACTATCATAAAGCTGCCAGTGCCAACGCATTCGCCCTGGTTCGGACTAACCCCACAAGGGGTTACGAGGTGGAATTACTCCGGGCTGAAAGCGGGCAGGTACAACAACTTACTAATATTTCCACCCGTTGGGATAATGTTCAGCAACCGGTAGAAGTCAGCTACCCCAGTTACGACTCCCTTTACATTCAGGGCTTTATTACTTATCCACCCGATTTTGATCCCAAAAAAGAATACCCGGCCCTGGTATCGGTACACGGCGGAGGAACCAATTCGTACTATAAAAGGCTTACCTCCAGAAGCTTGCGCGAACAATACCTGGCCCAGAATGGCTACGTGGTTATTGCTGTAAACTACCGGGGCGGATCGGGCTTCGGCCGGGAATTCCAGGACCTGGGCGTGAACGACTGGGGAAATGGCCAGGCCAAAGATGCCGCCTGGGCTGCCAAATACCTGCGGCAACAGGAATGGTGCAACGGAAAGGTAGGTATTTACGGCTACAGCTACGGGGGCATTACTTCCATGGCCGCCATTAACCGGGTTCCCGATGCCTTCGATGCGGCCGTGCCCATGGCCGGAATTTATGATTTTGCCGATGCTTATACTAACGCCGATCGCGTTGGGAAAATATTCACCAAAACCGGGCACGGCGGCACCCCGGAAGAACAGCCGGAAATTTACGCCATCAGTAATGCCCTGTCGCGGGTAAACCGCATCACAACCCCTACTTTGCTCATGCACGGCGAAGCCGACGTACGCGCCCCGTTCCGGCAGTTTCAACTGGCCGTGGAAATTATGGAAAAAGAAGGCAAGGTTTACGAAAGCCACTCTTACCCCGGCGAACCCCATGGTTTCCGAAACCCCGAAAATTTAATCGACATGCACCAGCGCATGGAAGCCTGGTTCAATAAATACCTTAAATAACCCTTAATGATTTTCAGATTTCTTTTTTTCTTCCTACTATCCCTGACGGCTTCCGCACAGCAAGCTGTAATTTGTGGCCGGCTAATCGATGGTACCGGTGGCCCGGTACAAACTGATAAGGCTATCCTGGTACAGGATGAACGCATCATCCGAATAGTGAGCCCGGAAAATATACCCGATAATTACGAGGTTATTAACCTGCAGGAATACACGGTGCTGCCCGGCCTAATCGATGCCCACGTGCACCCGCTTATTTACGGCGATAATTACCAGCTGAACCATTTACAGAACAGCTCGGCCTACAAAGCACTCTACGGACTAAGAACCGTTCAGAACTGGCTAAACGAAGGCTGGACAACCCTGCGGATAGCCGGCGATGCCGACGTTCATTATGCACACTTTGCCGTTCGCGATGCCATAAACCAGGGGCTTTTCCAGGGGCCGCGTATTTACGGGGCCGGTCATTATATTTCTATTACCGGGGGCGGTGGAGACATCAACTACCTGGCCCCTGAACACTCCGTAACCCCCGACGGGCTCATTGTAAACGGCGTGGAAGAAATGCGCAAAGCGGTAAGGCAGGAAATTAAATACGGCAGCGACTGGATTAAGCTGCTGGTTACCGGGGCGTTTATGTCGGCCGGCGATAACCCGCAGAACGTACATTTTAGCGACGAGGAAATAAGAGTGGCCGTTGAAGAAGCTAACCGCCGTGGGGTTCCCGTAATGGCCCACGCCCATTCCACTGAAGGGATAAACCGGGCTATCGAACTGGGAGTCCGCTCCGTTGAACACGGCTCGTTCATGAACGATCGTAGTATTGAGCTGTTCCTCGAACACGATGTTTACCTGGTTCCCACCATGGCCGTAGGGGCTTTCCTGGTGCAAGAGTACGGCGCTAGCGAAGCCCAGTCGAAATCGGTGAAACTGCACCTGAAGTACGATCAGGAAATCCAGGCGATGCTCAGCAAAGCCATTGAAGCCGGGGTTAAAATTGGGGTGGGCTCCGATAACGTGGGCTTTCCTGCCGGGTTTGCCTGCCGGGAATTTGAAGAACTGGTAAAGCTGGGCATGTCTCCGATGCAGGCTATCGAGGCCGGCACCCGGGTAAACGCTGAATTACTGGGGAAGGAAAATGACCTGGGCACGATAGAAGCAGGAAAATACGCCGATATTATTGCTACCCGCATCAACCCACTCGAAGATATTAAGGCCCTGCAGGAAGTAGTTTTTGTAATGAAAGGTGGAGTAATCGTAAAAACTGTTCGCTAATTCAGCAAGCAAAAGTTCCGGACCGATAAGGCTGTACCAAAACCGGTTCCGTACACTGTACAGTATATTTGGTGAACTACTCATCATTAATATACTAATACACAGCAGGCGTGTGGTAAGTTAATTGGCGACATATGATGTATTTCTCCCGCCATGAGTTCTATCCGGTCGTCTGCATTTAACAGGCCCGAAGTGAATAAAAGAGGCAGGTCATCGACCGTAAACCGATGTTTTCCTGGCCTGGTAAT
>CAZIWJ010000097.1:0-12299 GCA_964542855.1 uncultured Roseivirgaceae bacterium | reverse complement strand
TACAACGTGCAACAGTCTAATGTATATATAATTGTTTTTTCTGCCATACTTACTATTGTTCTGGGTGGTTTATTGTCTTTGACATCCGTAGTACTTGGCCCTAAGCAAAAGCAACAGGAAAAGCTTGATACCCAGAAGAAAATCCTGAGTGCTGTAATGAATTTGTCTCCTAAGGCCGATGTAGTTTCACTTTATGAAAAAAACGTTGAGTCATTAGTTGTTAACGCCAGAGGTGATGTGATTGAAAATAAAGTAGCTGAAAAAATCAATATAGGTGCTGAATTTAAAAAACCTGTTGAAGATCGTTATTTTCCAGTTTTCAAATTTATACAAGATGGCCGAATAGAGGCTTATATCTTTCCAGTATATGGCAATGGTTTGTGGGATAATATCTGGGGGTATTTGGCACTTGAAAGAGACTTAAGTACAATAAAAGGAGTTGTCTTCGATCACAAAGCTGAAACGCCTGGCTTAGGAGCCAGAATAACCGAGTCAGCCATACAAAATCGTTACATTGGCAAAGAACTCTTTAACGACAACGGAAATTTCGTGTCAGTAGAAATGCGAAAGGGCGAAGTAGGTGATCCCACGAAATTTGGAGAACACGAAGTTGATGGCATGTCAGGTGCTACTTTAACAGCAAATGGCGTGAACGACATGATTACTAAATACATTGGCAATTATTATTCTTCTTATTTTGAAAAAGTAAGTGCCAATCAGGTTGCTTTGATTAATTAGAACTCAAAAACCTTATCATATGAGTACACAGACAGCAGAAGTACAGGAAAAACCTGTAGTTAAAAAAGAATCGGAAGCATTGCTTTCAAAACGTAGAAAGCGCATCGTTTCTGATCCACTATCAGATGATAATCCTATTACAGTACAGGTTTTAGGTATATGTTCAGCCCTGGCAGTTACTACACAAATGGAGCCAACCATGGTAATGGCTATTTCAGTGGTATTCGTAATCGTGTTTTCAAACTTACTTATATCCCTGTTACGAAATGTTATTCCTAATCGGGTTCGTATTATTGTTCAACTAGCTGTAATTGCAACTTTGGTAACATTAGTTGACCAGGTTTTAAAGGCTTATTTTTTCGACGTTTGGAAGCTTTTATCTGTATTCGTAGGCTTAATAATTACAAACTGTATTGTAATGGGACGCCTGGAAGCTTTTGCTATGGGAAATAAGCCTTACGACTCAGTTCTAGATGGACTTGGAAGCGGGTTTGGTTATGCTTGGATTATTCTTGCTGTAGCTTTTTTTCGGGAACTTTTAGGTTCAGGTGCTATTTTTGGTTTTAAGGTATTTGAAGCTGCCGGTATTGAAAACTTTCCTACTAATGGCTTGATGGTTACTCCTGTGGGTGCTTTTATAATACTTGGAATTATCATCTGGGTTCAGCGTACTGTAACCGGATACATCGAAAAATAATATTTCACTTATGGAAGGCTTAATCAGTTTGGGCGTTAAGTCCATTTTTATAGAAAATATGGTGTTCGCATATTTCTTAGGTATGTGTTCGTTTCTTGCCGTATCGAAAAAAGTTTCAACAGCAACAGGATTAGGATTAGCTGTTATCTTTGTACTCGGCATAACTGTGCCAATTAATTGGATCTTGCAGGAATTTGTTCTGAAAGAAGGAGCGCTAGCTGGATGGCTAGGACCTCAGTTTGCCAGTATTGACTTATCATTTCTTAAATTTATCATGTTCATAGCCATTATTGCTTCTATGGTGCAATTGGTAGAAATGATAATTGAGAAAGTATCTCCATCCCTTTATGGTACTTTAGGTATCTTTCTACCGCTAATCGCTGTTAACTGCGCTATTCTGGGTTCATCTTTATTTATGGTTCAACGAGAATATACTTTTGCTGAAGCTTCGGTTTTCGGTTTCTCTTCAGGTGCAGGTTTTGCACTAGCTATCATTGCTTTGGCTGCTATCAGAGAAAAATTAAAATACTCAAATGTTCCTAATGGGTTAAAAGGACTAGGTATCACTATGCTGATTACTGGATTGATGGGAATTGCTTTTATGTCATTCATGGGAATTTCTTTGTAGTTTACCCTTATTTTTTTAGTAAGTAATAAAAGAAGCCTTATTTTCATTTTTATGAGAATAAGGCTCTTTTATTTTAAATACACCATAAACTTTTAACCATGAGTTCTTCAGTAAAAGAAACTAAAGTCGAATTCCTTCAAAAAGAAAGAAATGACCACCCCGATCAACCAGATTCTGTAGGACTACCTTCCAGGTATTCTTTGTTTCTATGGCAGCATTGGATGCAAGATATTCTGGATTTTCAGGAGTTTTTTTACTACGCAACAGTAGCAAAGAGAAAAAAACCAGGTTGGTCTACTCCTAATAAAATAGCTAGTGAGCTAAATTGTTTCTCCGTTCGTAAGTTTGAGAGCTCTAATGAAAAGCAAATCCCAACCCTAATTTTACCTCCTTTTGCTGGGCATTATTCTACTATTGCAGATTATGCAAAAGAACAGAGTTTAGTAAAGCATCTTAATGATTTTGGTATTAATCATACTTACTCATTAGATTATAAAAGTGCTACTCAAGAAATGAAGTTTTATGACATCGATCAGTACCTCATGGAACTTAATGTAGTTGTTAATGATCTGGGTGATCATGTAAATCTGATAGGGCTTTGCCAGGGAGGATGGTTTGCCGCTATTTTCGCTGCCCGGTTTCCGCAAAAAGTTAATACATTAGTTCTTGCAGGTTCTCCTATCGACACTAAAGCGTGTTCAGGATTTCTAGATAAAATTGTAGAAAATGCCCCGGATCGTTTTTGGCATAATGTGGTAGCTGCGGGGGGTGGTTTAATGGACGGAAAGATGATGCTAAATGGGTTTAAGAGCATGAATCCCTCCCAGCATTACTGGCAAAAATACATGGACCTTTACCAGGGCGTTAAAGGAAAGAGGAACGATGAAAGTTATCTTGACCGTTACGAGAATTTTGAAGTATGGTATGAAAACACACTTAAATTACCTGGAAAATGGTACAAACAAGTAATCAAAGAACTGTTCAAGGAAAATAAGTTTATTAAAGGCGAGTTCAAGGCACTTGGTCAGATAGCCCATCCAAAGAACATCACTTGTCCTACTTACCTTCTGGGTGGAAAAAAAGACGATATTACGCTTCCTGAACAAGTTTTTGATGCCGAACTTTATTTTGGTACACCAAAAGAAAACGTAGAAAAAGGCCTGGCAGATGCCGGGCATATTGGTTTATTCATGGGCAGAAAAGTATTATCTGAAAATTGGAAAAATATTGCCAACTGGATGTTAAAATACAGCTAACAGGCATTATTATTTTAATAATGTAAAACACTTTTTCAGCTTTTAAGGCTTAAAAAGACTATCGGGTTCTTTGATAATAACGAGAAAATTAGTGAGAAGGTCAGATGCATGGCTAATTTCACCTCCAAAGTCTACTTGGCGATCTGAAGAACTGCGCAGGATGAACTCCCAGTAGGAATCACATAAGCCCTGATTTTTGCTAATCCATACGGAATTGATACGGCATACTTTTTCCGGGTCACCGACGGCATTAGCTCAGTGCACTCTTGCCCAGGTCTGACTGCTATATATGGCCAGTTATAACTGGCTAAGCTGTAAGATCTGCAGCAATGAAGCAAAACATGGGGCAAAGTGCCAGTCAGTCCACCTGCTCATGATCTAGCGCTTGGCCTGCTCTCGTCCTCTTGGCAGCTAACACGTTAAGCTGTAGCGATGTGTCCCGGAAAAGCCTACCATGCCGGCAGGCACTTTCAGTCGACGCAAGTGGTTGCCCTCGGTGAGTAATTTTGAGCAACAAATAAAAAAATTCAGTGCACTTTTGTAGAAGATCCGACTTATGGGGGGTGGTTTTGTGGGGTGGAATAAAGAAAAATTCTTCTCCCTTTTCTTCTCCTGGAATTTTAGAGAATTTTTTTACTTTCTTCACAATCACCGTGAGAAAAAGTGAACGGTTGTTAACTTTGATTATTAATTTCAGCGCTTAGCCCTAAGAATACACCTAAATTTCTAATTCTATTCATGAGTTTATATCATAAAATAAAGTATCCTACGAATCAGCCTACAAATCAGAGAAACTCACCGTTACTGGTACTATTACACGGATTGGGTAGCAACGAAGAAGATTTATTTTCTTTTGCCCCAATGCTCAATCCTAACTTAATGGTAGTAAGTCCAAGAGCGCCGATTTCTTACTTTGGCGGTTACGCCTGGTTTAGCCTTGATATCATGCAAATGAGCGCTGGAACCCCTGTTATTAATTCAAGTGAATTTGAAAGCTCCCGAGAATTACTAATCAACTATTTAAAAGAACTACAACAAACTTATCAACCTTCTAAAATTATACTCGGCGGTTTTAGCCAGGGCGCTATGATGAGTTATGCAGTTGCCTTAACCAGGCCTGATTTAACTCAGAATGTTCTAGCTATGAGTGGATACGTGGTTAAAGATGTAGCTGAAAAAATAAAGAATCCTGATGCATTATCTGATACACAGATTATGGCTACACATGGTACAAACGATATTGTACTTCCTATTTTTCTGGCACGAAAAACACAGGAATTTATGCGGAAATTACCCTTAACCTTCGAATTTCATGAGCATGTTATGGGTCATGAAGTAAACCAGGATTGCTTTAATAAAGTAAATACCTGGATTAACGAAGTTATTTCAGATGAACGAGTGAGTTAATAAATTTGTCAGGTATAATTTCTTGACATAAGGAATAATAGATAGAACCAGTTCTAATTGAACTGGTTTTAACATTTTAAAGCTGTTTTAAATTATTTCTTATTCTTTGTCAATAGACTCTAGCACCAGGTTATGATTCGTGTAAATGCAAATATCAGCAGCAGTGTGCAGACTTTCTTCAACCATATCTTTTGCACTAAGATGTGTAGCATGTTTTTTTAAGGCTTGGGCTGCAGATTGAGCATACATTCCACCACTACCAATGGCAGCAATTTTTAAGTCTGGTTCTATAACATCACCAGTTCCGGATATAATTAATATCTCTTCTTTATTTGCCACGATCATCATGGCCTCTAATTTTCTTAAAAAACGATCAGTCCGCCAATCTTTTGCCAGCTCTATTGATGACCTTTTCATATCTCCCCGATAGGTGTTGAGTTTTTCATCGAACCGCTCTAGTAAAGTAAAGGCATCAGCAGTTGACCCAGCAAATCCTGCCAGTACATTTCCGTTATACAGCTTTCTGATTTTTCTAACATTACTCTTAGCTACCGTATTCCCCATAGTTGCCTGTCCGTCGGCTCCAATAGCCATTTCACCATTGTGAATAATTGCCAGTACAGTGGTTGCTTTTATTTCAGGGTTATAATTGCTCATTTCACTTTGTGTTAATTCATATTTCTTTATCAGAACGCATTAATATCTGATTGGTTTAGCCATTCTTTAGTTAACATCTTAATAAAAAAGCCGGTTATCAGCCGGCTTACAATGAAATGATAAATAAAATCAAATGAGCATTCTTACCGGATTTTCAAGTAGGTTCTTGAACGTTTGAAGGAACGCTGCTCCAGTAGCACCATCTACAACGCGATGATCGCATGAAAGAGTTACTTTCATGATATTACCCGGAACGATTTCCCCGTTTTTCACTATCGGTGTTTGTTTTATTCCACCTACGGCCAGAATGCAGGAATCTGGAGGGTTAATGATAGCGGTAAATTCATCGATACCAAACATTCCAAGATTGGAGATTGAGAACGTATTCCCCTCCCATTCTTGGGGTTGCAATTTCTTTTCTTTGGCTTTTTTAGCAAGCTGCTTTACTTCTGAGCCTATGAGCGAAAGGCTCTTATTATCAGCAAACCGTACTACCGGAACCAGTAAACCCTCATCTACTGCTACTGCTACTCCCACGTGAACGTGCTTGTTGTACCGTATGGTATCTTCCTGCCAGGCTGCGTTTACTCCTGGGTGTTGGCGTAAAGACATAGCCGCAGACTTGATAACCATATCGTTGAATGATATTTTAATCGGCGCTGTTTCGTTCATGCTATTTCTGGCCTCAATTGCTTTGTCCATGTTAATTTCCATGGTGAGGTAGAAATGAGGGGCGGAAAATTTACTTTCTACCAGCCTTCGGGCAATAGTTTTACGCATTTGAGTAACCTTACTCTCAGTGTAATCTTCTTCACCAACAACAGGAGGTAACACTACTTGCTCAGCAGCTGCTTGCTGGCTTGCAGACGATTGATCTGTTTGCGGACTAGCAGCAGGCTTCGTTTCAGGAGTAGGCGGCACAAAAGCCTCCACATCCTTTTTAGTTACCCTTTTGTTATCGCCAGATCCTTTAATTTGGCTGATATCATACCCCATTTCAAGAGCCATCCTTTTAGCTAGCGGTGAGGCAAATATTCTCCCCTTTCCACTACTTTGGCCATTACTACCATCCGCAGAAGGAGGCGCCTTAGTTGCATTTGTAGAAGCATTCTGCCGAGGTGATGATTTTTCTAACCCAGACTCTTGCTTTTCCTGAGGTTGACTATCGGCCTGAACAAGTTCTTCTGCCGGATCCTCTTTCTTTTCACTTCCAACCGAATGCTTCTCTGCGTTTAGTAAGGCCTGATAATCTGCCCCGTCTTCGCCAACAATAGCAATAATACCATCAACTGCAACACTCTCACCAGAGCCAACCCCTATGTGTAAAAGGGTACCATCATCATAGGCTTCCAGTTCCATAGTAGCCTTGTCAGTTTCTACTTCGGCCAGCACATCGCCAGATTCCACGGTATCGCCTACTTTCTTCTGCCACGATGCAATAACCCCTTCTTCCATGGTATCGCTCATTTTTGGCATACGGATAACTGTAGCATTGATATTACTGGTATCTGCCGGCTCGCTGCTAACTGGTTGTGTTTCTGCTTCAGATTTTTCGGCTGGCTTGTCTTGTTTATCAGAAGGAGTTTCCACGAACGATTTTCCATTTTCTCCCTTCAGCAAATCATCTATGTTTTCTCCTTTTTCACCAATTACGGCTATGATTCCATCCACAGCTACTGCATTACCTTCTTCTACTGCAATGTGAAGCAAAGTACCATCGTCGTAGGCTTCCAGTTCCATGGTTGCCTTGTCGGTTTCTACTTCAGCCAGTATATCGCCGGATTCCACGGCATCCCCTACTTTCTTCTGCCATGATGCGATAACCCCTTCTTCCATGGTATCGCTCATTTTTGGCATTTTGATTACTTCTGCCATTTATATCTTGTTTTAGTATCTTGTGTCGGGTGTAATATTGTATTAACAGGTACGAGTTTCAAAATTAAAGATTTTGCCTTTAATTCAAACCAAAGGTAATTAATGCCAATACGTCCTTAACTTGCAAAGCTACAAAACACCTATTAATACTTATGAGTTTTGAGAACAAAGTAATTTGGATTACCGGTGCATCCTCTGGAATTGGCAGGGCATTGGCTATGGAGTTTGCCAAAAGAAAGGCCAGGTTGCTAATTTCTGGCAGAAGGAAAGAAGCTCTGGAAGAATTAAAAACACTTTTGGAAGCACAAAATGTGGAATGCAAACTCCTGTTATTCGATTTATCGAAGCCGGAAGAAGTTGTAAGCGCCGCGGAAAAGTGGAAAAAATTTTACCCCAGAATTGATGTTCTCATTAATAATGGCGGAGTAAGCCAGCGATCTCTTACTGTGGAAACCGCTTTGGAGGTTGACCGGCGGGTTATGGAAATTAATTTTTTCAGTGCAGTTATACTCACCAAGGCTGTATTACCTGGTATGATTGAAAGAAAGTCGGGCCATGTTGTGGCCATTAGCAGTGTAGTGGGTAAATTTGGCTTTTCACTACGATCAGCATACTCGGCCTCTAAACACGCATTACACGGTTTTTTCGAATCACTTGCCATCGAAAATCAAAAAAATAACATCTCGGTTACAGTAGTTTGCCCCGGTCGGGTAAAGACCAATGTATCCGTTAATGCTTTAACCCACGATGGAACTGCTCATGGTAAAATGGACGAAGGACAGGAAAAGGGTATGCCGGTTGATGCCTGCGCTAGCTCCATCGTAAAAGCTATGATTGCAAACAAAAAAGAAGTATACATTGGTAAAAAAGAAGTAATTATGATTTATCTAAAACGATTTATTCCGTCGTTATTTTATAAAATTGCAAGCCGGGTAAGCGCAACGTAAATATGGAAGAGAAGTATATTATAAGCGGCATTCAACAAATCGGTATAGGTGTCAGTAACGTGTTGGAAGGAAGAAAATGGTACGGCAATTTTTTTGGCATGGATATCACCATGTTCGACGACGATTCCATTGCCAGCCTGATGCTTCCTTATACTGGTCAGGAGGAACAGAAAAGAAGGGCTATTCTAGCATTAAATCTGCAGGGAGGTGGTGGCTTTGAGGTGTGGCAGTATACCGGTAGAACTCCGCAGCCTTACGAAGGAGAAGTTAAGCTAGGCGATTTAGGTATCCTAATAGGTAAAATGAAGACGAGGGATGTTCAAGCGATTTACAGGCAGTTTAACCGAGCAGGGGTAACTATCCTCGGTGATATTTCCACTGATCCGGTCGGTAGGAAGCACTTCTACATGCATGATCTTTATGGGAACCTGTTCGAAATAGTGGAGTGGAATGATTGGTTTTCAAATAACAAAAATCTTTGTGGGGGGCCAGTTGGCTGTGTAATTGGGGTCAGTAACATTGATAAAGCCCTCGTGGTATACCAGGACATTTTAGGGTACGATGAAGTAATATACGACCAGTTAGAGCCTTCCTTCGATGATTTTGAACCTATCCCTGGTGGTGAAAGTAAGTGCAGGAGGGTAATTTTAAGACACAGTAAGCCTCGCAGGGGTAGTTTTAGTGAGTTATTAGGCTCAAGTGAAATTGAACTGGTTCATACCCCTGGCAGACGCGTGAAAAAAATTTACGAAAATCGATTTTGGGGTGATCCTGGTTTTATTCACCTTTGTTTCGATATAAACAACATGGACGCTCTGCGTAAATATTGTGAGAAGAAGGGATATCCGTTCGTGGTAGACAGTAGTAACAGTTTTGAAATGGGTGAAGCAGCCGGCCACTTTTCCTACATCGAAGATCCTGATGGTACGCTCATTGAGTTTGTCGAAACGCATAAAATACCAGTGATTAAGAAAATAAACTGGTACCTTGACCTTACAAAAAGAAACCCTGAAAAGCCACTACCTCGCTGGATGCTTAAAAGCCTCCGTTTTAACAAGAAAGCGTACTAGTTTACATCTGAGCTTCCTATGTTAGCTTTGCGTTAATTACCCGATTAAGGGCTTTAATGGGTTATAGGATGAAATGAAAGGATCGACCTGGCAAACCCGCCTGCTAATCTGGCGAATAAAACATATCAGCACTTCCAATTTTATATTGTTGATCAGTGCTGTAATCGGTTTACTTGCCGGCCTGGCTGCTGTTACCTTAAAACAGACAGTACATGGAATAGCTGCGTTTGCAGCATCAATTGCGGGATACGACCTGTTTCGTTATGTCCTTCCTCTTATTGGCATCGTATTAACTGTATTTTTTGCCCGTTCTATTTTCCGTGAACCTTTTGGCCACGGCATCACCAGTATTTTATTTGCTATCAGTAAAAAGGGCAGCTTATTACCGCGCACCCGGATGTATTCAAACCTGGTGGGAAGTGCAATAACGGTCGGCCTTGGTGGTTCCGCCGGTCTTGAGGCACCAATCGTAGTAACAGGATCGGCAATCGGATCAAATATTGGTAAACTAACCCATTTATCTTCTTCTAAAAAATCGTTACTGGTAGGTTGCGGCGCAGCAGGAGCCATCAGTGGAATATTTAACTCGCCTATTGCCGGCGTAATATTCAGTATTGAGGTGTTGCTAACCAGCGCCAGCATCAATTCATTTATACCGCTTTTAATTGCCTCGGTTGCTGGTTCGGTTGTCTCCCTGATGTTTTTAGGTAACGATGTGCTTTTTTCTTTCCAGCTTGCCGATCCCTTCGCCGCTGGTGATGTTCCCTGGTATTTTTTATTAGGTGTATGTTGCGGTTTTTTTGCCGTTTACTTCACCCGTGTTTCTTATGTTATAGAAGGGTTCTTTACCAATTCCATTCAGTTTCCTTATCGGAAAGCAGTACTTGGTGGACTGGTATTAATGGTTATTATCTTTCTGTTTCCTTCTACCTACGGGGAAGGTTATGAAACAATTAAGCTGATGCTTGCGCAAAATAACCCAGAAGCAGTTAACCGCTCGGCTAAAGATTTAATAGACAGTTACCCGACTCTGTTGTTTCTTAGCCTATTCGGGCTACTGCTTATTAAACCAGTTGCCACAGCCATAACTATTGGAGCAGGTGGTAATGGCGGTATTTTTGCTCCTTCGCTATTCAGCGGGGGAGTACTGGGATTCCTATTTGCAGGAGTCGTTAATATTATGCCCGTTTCTACCGAAATCAGTATATCGAACTTTACACTGGTAGGTATGTGTGGAGTAATGAGTGGAATTCTGCACGCTCCCCTGACGGCTATATTTTTAATTGCAGAAATTACCGGAGGCTATACTTTGTTTATCCCTCTTATGCTGGTTTCGGCCATCTCCTACTCAACCATTATGTACTTTGAAAAATATTCCCTCTACGTGAAAGGCCTGGTGAAAAAAGGATATTTATCTCCTGATGATCGTGATATGCAAGTTCTTAATTCTATCAATATCATTAGATTAATAGAAAAAGATCTAAATACTGTTTCCCCGGATTCAACGTTAGAAGATCTGGTTAATACCATAAAGAAGTCTAAGAGAAATATTTTTCCGGTTATCAATGAAAATCGTGAATTAATCGGAATTATTACCCTGGATGATATACGGAAAATAATGTTCGATGAAGTAGCGCAGAAGAATTTACTGGTTAAAAACTTAATGCATGCTCCACCTGACCGGGTAAGCTCATCGGATACTATGAAAACAGTAATGGAAAAATTTGAAAAAACCGGGGCGTGGAATTTACCGGTAATCGATCATGGCCGTTACGTTGGCTTTGTATCAAAATCCAGGATTTTCAATGCATACCGGCACAAGCTGATTTTTCAGAACCAGGTATAAATTGCCTAAACATTTTCATTTGAAATGAATTTACTAATTATGAAAAATTTATTGATTTTTCTTCTACTAGCATTCCAATCTATCTTACTGTACGCCCAGGACAGTAACATCCTTTCAATGAGCTATAACGAGTTATCCTCCCACCTTGAAAGCAAGAATAATAATGCCACAGTAGTAAACTTCTGGGCCA
The DNA here is from genome assembly GCA_964542855.1 of uncultured Roseivirgaceae bacterium. GTDB lineage: Bacteria > Bacteroidota > Bacteroidia > Cytophagales > Cyclobacteriaceae > CAZIWJ01. Next base: position 988 of record CAZIWJ010000097.1, on the reverse strand, counting down.
CCTGGTGTCGTCCATGTATCGCTGAATTACCCTATTTCGAACAAATTCAGGCTGAATTTAAAGAAGACGGCGTTGAAGTTGTCCTGGTAAGTATGGATTTTGAACTTGAGAAAGCTGCCAAATATGCAAGCCGTAAAGGGTTAATATCGGAAGTAATTTTCTTGGACGAGACTAACCATAATTCCTGGATACCCAAAATAGCCCCTGAGTGGTCTGGGGCTTTGCCAGCTACGCTGGTACTTTCACCCGGTAAGCGGAATTTTCATGAAGGTGAAATTCAAAAAAAAGAACTAATACAATTAATTAAAACTCATATTAATTAACGTTATGGTATACATGTTGAAGTATTTGTTTTCCTTATCAATAATTACTGTACTCTTTATTTCGGCCGACATGGCCAACGAAGGCGTAAAACCTGGCGACAAGGCGCCTGGCTTTAGTTTAAAGAATATCGACGGAAGTATGGTTTCCCTTAGCGATTACAACAACCAGAAAGGAGTAATTGTGGTGTTTACCTGCAATCATTGTCCTTACGCTAAAATGTACGAACAGCGAATTATCGAGTTGAACAATAAATACGAAAGTAAAGGGTATCCAGTGGTGGCAATTCAGCCAAATGACCCCTCTGCTTATCCCGAAGATTCGTTCGTGAATATGAAAAAAAGAGCGGAAGAAAAAGGATATACTTTTCCTTATGTTATTGATGAGTCACAGGATATAGTGAAGGCCTATGGCGCCCAAGCTACCCCACACTTTTACTTGCTTGAAAATAACGATGGCGATTTTATGGTAAAATATACCGGTTCGCTCGACGATAATTACAAAAATGCTAGTGAAGTAAAAGAAAAATATGTGGAGAATGCTATAGATGCTATAACATCAGGAGTTAAAATTAATAAAAAAATTACTAAGGCTATTGGCTGTTCAATTAAGTTTAAGGAGAGCTAGCGAAGACTAAATTTCAGATAAAGCAGCCATAAACTGGCTG
>CAZIWJ010000096.1:0-12381 GCA_964542855.1 uncultured Roseivirgaceae bacterium | reverse complement strand
ACTGGTATTCGTTTCCGGGGTACGCATCAGGCGGAAATTCTGTGCTTTCCAGTTTGTAAGCACGTAAAAGTTATTGTCGTGATGAGCAATGGAATATTCCAGTTCCCGTTCCCGGGGATGAAAAATGGTAAATTCATCATCGGGCCGATCGGCCGGAATGAAGCGGTATTCATCGGAAAGCGTAGCACCCGAACCAATAATGATGTACTGCCGGGATTTACTTTTATAGGCAAAAGTTACGAACGTGGGGTCGTGTTCCTGGTACACCAGGGTGTCGGGCTGGTTCTGCTGAAATTTATTTTTATAAACCCGGAAAGGACGAAGTGTTTCATCTTTAACCGTGTAAAATATGGTGGTGTTATCGTTGGCCCAAACCGCAGAACCGGTGGTATTTTTTATTTCTTCATTAATAATTTCACCGGTTTCCAGGTTTTTAAACCGGATGGAATAAATGCGCCGGCCAATGCTATCTTCACCGAAAGCCAGCCATTTCTTACTGGGGCTCAGGCTCAGCCCCCCAACCTGGTAATAGTTATGCCCTTCCGCCAGTTCGTTTACATTTAGTAATATTTCCTCGTCTGCTTCCAGGCTTCCTTTTTTACGGCAGAAAAAAGGGTATTCCTGCCCTTCCTCGTAACGGGAGTAGTACCAGTCGCCATCCATCTGGTAAGGCACCGAACTATCGTCCTGTTTTATGCGCCCTACGATTTCCTGGTAAAGTTCTTCCTGTAAAGCTTCGGTAGACTTAAGCTTTTGCCGGGTATATTCATTTTCCTCATTTAGGTAATGAGTTACCTCTTCATTTTCCCGGTCGTTAAGCCAATAATAAGGGTCGATTCTTTCGTGGCCGTGAATACTCAGAATTTTTTCAATCTTTTTTGCTTTCGGCGGGTTCATAAGGCGCGTTACTTTCGGTGAATAATATTTTTCAAAAAAACAGGTATGGGTAAACCTACAAACAACAACAATTTAAACCGACGTTTTGTGCTTATTGCTGCTATTCTTGCTTCCAGCATGGCATTTATCGATGGTACCGCACTCAACGTAGCCTTACCCCGTATTCAAAAAGTTTTTGACCTCGATGGCGGTCAGCTGATTTGGGTGGTAAACATTTACCTAATTATGCTTTCTGCTTTTTTATTACCCGGTGGTTCGCTGGGCGACATGTACGGAAGGAAAAATATATTTATCCTGGGTATCATCTTGTTTAGCCTGGCCTCCTTATTTTGTGGTTTTTCACCTACCTATGAATTCCTGGTGGTTTCCCGTACATTTCAGGGGTTCGGAGCGGCGTTGATGGTACCCGGCAGTTTATCATTAATTAACACCGTTTATCCCGCCAGCGAACGGGGAAAGGCTATTGGAACGTGGTCGATGTTCAGCGCAATTACTACGATCCTGGGTCCGGCCCTGGGTGGCTGGCTGGCCAGCCAGGGGTTATGGCGGTTTATTTTTTTTATTAACCTGCCCCTGGCTGCTGTTGCTCTTTATTTGTTATTTCGTACCACTGTGCGTCAGGAAACCCAGAAGAATAAACAGGTCGATTACGCCGGGGCCTTATGGGCAGCTCTGGGCATGGGCACTTTGTCGTTTGGTTTTATTGAAGCTCCGCATTTCGGTTTTTCCCACCCCCTTATTATTTCTTTATTTACGGCCAGTGTGCTGTTTACCCTGTTGTTTATTTACCGGGAGAAGCGAACCCGCCAGCCCATGATGCCCCTGGAAATGTTCCGGTCGCCGGTGTTCAGTGGTACCAATGCCATGGCATTGCTTTTGTACGCAGCGTTAAATGGCATTTTGTTTTTTTTTCCGCTCAACCTGATCCAGGTGCAACAGTATTCGGAAAATTTGGCCGGGCTGGCATTACTGCCTTTCGCAGTAGTCATTGCCGCTATGTCGCGGTTTTCCGGTGGTTTGGTTGACCGGTTTGGACCGCGGTGGTTTATGAGTATCGGCCCGTTTCTGGCAGGTGTTGGATTTTTATTGTTTGGCCAGGTGGGATTAACCAGTGGCCCCGAATCATACTGGACCACTTTTTTTCCGGCGGCAGCTGTTATGGGGCTGGGCATGGGATTTACTGTAACTCCATTAACTGCCACGGTGATGCGATCGGTGCCCAATGAATTTTCCGGGGCTGCTTCAGGGGTAAACAATACCGTTACCCGAATTGCCGGTGCCCTGGCTATCGCTATTTTTGGGGCAATAGCCCTAATCAGTTTTGAAAATAGCTTAAATGATTACCTCAGCAGCAGTCAGCTTGAAAATAGCATTATGCAGCAGGTTTCTTCCGATGCCTCAAGCCTTGCGGAAACCCGGGTACCAGACGAGCTTTCTGAATCCAGGCAGGCAAAAGTATCGGAATACATTAAAATGGCCTTTATTGATACGTTTAACCGGATTGCCATCCTTTCAGCAATACTGGCCTTCTCGAGTGGCCTTATTTCCTGGTTTACCCTGAAGCGTTAATGTTTTCTTACCCGTCGTTTGGTTTTAATGTCGCCTCCACCAAAGAGGACAAACCCTTTAATAACCAGTTGTTCTTCGTCGTTCATTACAATCCTGGGATCTATCGAGCGGTTATCCTGTAACCCTCCCAGAATGGGAGTGAGTTGAATGTGTACATTCATGGTGTCGGGCACTATAAGCTCTATTCCACCAAACAGTACCAACACGTCGAGAATATGTTTACCCTTCGAAAGCTGGGTTTCAGTGAGGTCGAGGGCAAAACCGCCAAACAGGGTAGTAATTTTACCTCCCCTAAAAAATTCACTGAGTACTTTCTTTTCGCTTCCCCCCAGAATAATAGTTTCATCAATCGTATCGGAAGATAATGAAGAGGAACCGGAGTCGGAGGTAGAGTCGAGTAAAGATTCAGTACTAACCGATTTTCTGAATATGATCAACAGCCCTATACCAACCAGCAGCAGGGGCCAGAAAAAACGGAAAATATTTCTGAGCGAAATATCAAAAACATCCGGAACCAGGAAAAGTACGCCAATACTGATAAGTGTAATTCCCCCACCCTTTTTATCGCGGCTCAGCAGTAACAAAACCCCGATGCCGATGAGCAGCGTTTGCCAGGAGAACAGGTAGGAAGGGAGGTAGAACAGATCGAAGTTCCGGAGCAGCAACAGGATACCTAATGCAATAAAGATGCTCCCGGTAACAAGTTTTTTTTGAAGGTCGGCAGTCATAATAATTATGGTTAATTAGTAATTTTGGTATGGGTCTTTATCCGGTAAGTTTTATTACAATTTACTTCTTTTATTTACTAATTAACCTGATTTTGTACTATTCTTGTCATCATATCCTTTCGGAATAGCGTAAAACAATCGAGAAAATGTAGGGTTTAGTATAACTTGGTGTAACAAAAAAGTGCTTCAAATAACTACTTCCATTATTTTAGCGTTAATTAAACTTACACAAGAACAGATAAAAGAAGAACTACTAAACCCTATGCTCCCCAAGAAATCTTTATATTTCTTACTATTACTAACCATTCCCTTATTCAGCCAGGCAAACAACGACAAACCTACCCACAAGAATTTCATCGCTGAAAGAACTACTTCACGCATTACAGTAGACGGCCTGATGAATGAAAAGGCCTGGAAGAAGATATCTTGCACGGCTTCAAATTTTGTGCAACGGCGGCCCAATCCCGGTCAGCCTTCCACCCTTCCTACTGAAGTTAGGATTCTTTACGATAACTCATCCGTTTACGTGTTTGCCCAGATGCATGATTCCAACCCCGATAGCATCTTAACTGAACTTACCCGACGGGATAACCGGGGAATTACTGACTTTTTTGCTATTTATTTCGATACGTTCAACGACGACCTGAATGCTTTTGAGTTTATGGTAACGGCAGCCGGCGTACAGATTGATGTTCGCCGCACGCCGGTAAAGAACGACAGGAGTTGGAATGCAGCCTGGTACAGTGAAGTGGTTATTACCGATGATGGGTGGCAGGTTGAAATGGAAATTCCTCTTTCAGCTATTCGCTTTCCCGAAGCCCCGGTGCAGGAATGGGGAGTAAACTTTCGCCGGATGATAAGGCGTAAAAACGAGAGCAGTTACTGGAATGCTGTTAACCCGGAGGTAAATGGGTTTGTAAACCAGTTTGGCCGGATGCACGGTATTTTCGAGGTTGATCCTCCCCTCAGGCTCTCCATTTCGCCCTATGTTTCTGCCTATGTTAATTCGTTTGTAAACGATGAAGGGGTTCAGCAAACCAGCCTAGACTTCAACGGGGGTATGGATATTCGCTACGGTATATCGGATGCCTACACGCTCGACATGATTTTAATCCCCGATTTTGGGCAGGTAGTGTCCGATAACCAGGTGTTAAACCTTTCTCCTTTTGAAGTACAGTTCGATGAAAACCGGCAGTTTTTTAAGGAAGGAACCGAGTTATTCGATAAAGGCGGATTCTTTTACTCCCGACGGATAGGTGGCCGGCCGCTGGCTTATGGTGATGTGGAAGATCAACTCAGGGATGGCGAGGAAATCGTTAGCAATCCTACGAAAAGCAAACTCATCAACGCCACTAAAATTACCGGCAGAGATAATAATGGATTAGGCATCGGGGTATTTAATGCCGTTACCCAGTCTACTTTTGCTACCGTAGAAAATGAGTCTGGTGAGCAGCGTGAGGTTATGACCGATCCGTTTACCAATTACAGCGTACTGGCCGTTGATAAAAGCCTGAAAAATAACTCCTTCGTTAGTGTGGTAAATACCAACGTTACCCGCTGGGATACTTTCTACGATGCCAACGTTACCGGAACCAGTTTCCGGTTTGCTGATGCCGACAACCAGTATGAACTGAATGGACGCGCTGCATTAAGTGCCCAGTACGGTTACCAAGATCAGGAAAATATATTCGGTTACACCGCCAGCCTGGGGATTGCCAAAGTAGGTGGTAACTTCAGGGCTGGTATTCGTCATAATATTGAAAGCGACACCTACGACATCAACGACCTGGGTTTTTTACGAGCTAATAACGAGTCTACAACCCGGGCCAATGTTGGTTACAGAATTTTCCAGCCATTTTTGTCGTTTATGAATGCCAATATACGCGTATCGGCCAGGTACTCGCGCTGGTATAACCCGAATGAATTTAACCGCTTTGAACTCAGTTCAAAGTTAGGGGCAACTTTACAAAATTTTTGGTACGTGGAAGTTGGAAACGATTACGCTCCGTTTTCCAGCATCGATTATAACGAACCTCGCGTCGACGGCCGTTTTTTCCGGAATACAGCTTTTAACCGATGGAAACTACTCATCCGGACCGATGATCGTGAACGCTTTACGCTTCGCACGTTTGCCGCCTATCGTTCAAAAGAGCTGGAGGATGCTTACAGTTACTTTTTGCTGGTTAAGCCCAGCTTTCGGGTAGATAACCACCTTACCGTATCGAGCGAAATCCGTTATGATAACAATCATAACGAGGTAGGATATGTAACTGACAGTGAAAACGAAATTACTTTCGGCCGGCGCCAGCGAAACTTTCTCGATAACCGGGTGAATGTTAAGTATACCTTCAACAACCAGATGGATTTGAGTTTCCGCATGCGTCATTACTGGTCAACAGCAGCGTACGATCAATTCTTTTCACTGGAAGAGAACGGAACGTTGGGGGCATCTGAATTCTTTGAAAACGAAGACAGGAACTACAATGCGTTTAACATCGACATGATTTACACGTACGTTTTCGCTCCGGCAAGCGAATTGAGCATCGTGTGGAAGAATAACCTGGTTGAAGACGGGGAAGAAGTATTTACCAACTACCTCGATAATGTAAACAATTTGTTTAACCTTCCGCAGAATAACAGTATTTCTGTTCGCGTATTATACTTCCTGGATTACAGCATGATGGCCAAAAAATTACGTAACAGCTAGTTTACCGGAATATGGCTAACGACCCGCACAAAAAGAAAGAAGAGCATCTTACCCACCTGGACGAGCGTAACCAGCCTACTATGGTAGATGTTGGCGATAAATCCGTTACCTCTCGTACCGCTAAGGCCCAAAGTATCGTAGTACTTCCCGATAATGTATTGAAAGAACTGGCTATAGATAGCAGCCAGTCGCCGGATGAACTGTACACTAAAAAAGGTCCGGTTTTTCAAACGGCTGTTATAGCCGGTACCATGGCAGTGAAAAAAACCCACGAGCTAATCCCATTTTGCCACCCGCTGGTTATTGACAGCTGTAAGATTTATATCAATACCAATGAACAGCGGGAAGTAGTGATTGACTGCGTGGTTCGGGTAAGCGGAAAAACCGGGGTTGAAATGGAAGCCCTAACCGGGGCATCGGTGGCGGCCCTTACGATATATGACATGTGCAAGGCGTTATCGCAGGATATCGTAGTAAAAGAAACCCGGCTGATGGCTAAGAGCGGGGGGAAAACTGATTTTAAACGTAATTGATCGTTCTCTTTTCAACTCTTTTACTAATAAGTTAATTTCCTGTTAACCGATTTCAGGACTAGTTACAATCAAATAAAAAAAGCTGCCCGGTTAAGGCAGCTTTTTTATTGAAAGACTAATTGTTACTAATCTTCTATTGATTTATTATGGATTTACCAGGTTTATTACAGAAGCCTGATCATCGGCAAGGGAAACCCCTTCGTCATCGGAGTCTATACTGTCGATGGTTATATCCACCATGCTTTCAGAAGCACTGGCATCCACGGCTAAGTCGATAGAAGTTGAGGTTTCGCCAGCGGATATGGTTACGGCTCCACTGTTCAGGTCAGTAACACCACCGGCAGAAGAAACCGTATAGTTTACAGTTACATCGGCAATTGATGCGTTAGACAGGCCAACCGGGTAACTCAATGATCGGCCAACACCGGTTTCTATGGTAGTGGTATCGGCAACATCGCTAGTAAAAGCTACCTCTCCTAACACATCCTCGATCGTGAACGTAACACTATCGGTGCCAATTGAGGTTACAACGCTTTCATTTACTGCAGTTGCTTCAGTGATGATTAGTAGGGCCGAGTCACCTTCTTCAACCAGTAAATCCCTTACCGTAGGAAACTCAATTGCAGTGTCGCCGGCGGCAAGTGTATAAGAAAAAGTACTGATTGCACTTGCAGGATTACTGAAGTCATCGGCAGTAGTATTAAAGTACTCTACCCTTCCAGAGATGGTAACTTCATCAGCTATTAACTCAGCATCAATTCCCAGTGGTATACTGATGGTATCGCCTTCGGTAACACTTGAAGCACTGCTTCCGAAAGCAGCTTCTGTAGCCTGATCGGTAATATTTACGGTTGCGGTTCTGAGCGTATCCAGGCCACCTCTACCCACAGCAAAAGTTTCGCCGTCAGCATTCGTAGCACCAGCGAGTGTAATGGTTAAGGTTTTACCATCCGGGTCGATTTGGCCGTTATTCAGAATGGTAACCGGAATGTCAACGTTATCGAAATCATTGGCCAGGCCACTGGTTTGATTAGGAATAACAATTGTACCTCCGTTAGCATCAGAATCGGGAATGGTAAAGTCAGTTCCAAATACGGCATCTCCTCCAAAAGAGAAATCAACCGTTATATCACTGGTTGTAGGAACGGGTACTTCAACTGTAAAGTCGACACTCCCTCCTTCAACTACATCTTCAACCGGGTTTTCAACCGTTTCTCCCGGGGCATTAAAAGCAACATAAGGAGGAAGTTCCACCAGCGTAAACCCCTGGTCTTCCAGGTCATTTGGCTCATTACAGGCCGCAAAACCAGCCAGAAGAACCATACTTGCTAAATAGTTTATATACTTCATTAGTTATTATCTCTTTTTAGTTTGAACCTGCAGCAAACCACATTGGCTGATCGGTGGGTTTATTCGCTGGCGTATTTGCATTGGAACCTACTTCATCCGGCGGATAAGTAAATCGCTGAAGAACAACCGGGATCACAGCAGCCGGAGGGGGATCCAGTGCTGGCGTATTGGTACGACGTATGTGGTTCCATGCTACTACCGGCCGCAAGAAAGTTTCCAGGTACAGCTGGTTATAGATTTCCGTTAACTTACCATCATCGCTCAGGCCATTGAAGCTGCGCCCGTCGATGTAGGTTTGAACCTGACCAGAAGAGATGGCAGGCCCTTCGTAACCGTCTATTTCTCCGCCCCAGTATTCCAGGGTTTTGGTTACACCATTTTCAAATGCTTCATTGGCATCGGTACCAGGTAAAACACCAAGTACAGCCAGTTCAGCCCGGTAAAAGTCGATTTCACCGGGCAGGAAATAAATATCGGGTAAAGTTTCCCGAATCAGGTTATCGGAATAAACGGTTTCATCAGCTGCAGGGAATGCCGGATACTCATCTACCGGGAAGTCACCGGTTCCACTCAGGTCAACCATCCAGATATCAGCGCGCGGATCGTTAGTATCAATCAGTAAATCGCGCATGGTTGGAGACGGACCGAAGATCAGCGCTTCCTCGTTAGAAGGCCCAAAAAACTGGTTTACGATATTATACTGCGCGTTTCGGGCACCTGATCCGCCAACATAAGTAAAGAAAGCTGCTTCGCTGTTTTCGGTCAGGTACTCAGGAGTGTCGGCTCCAAGAATATCTTGCAGCAAGGGGTCGGCAAAACCCGGGTCGGCATTTCTGATTAACATCAGCGTACGAATTTTCATCGATACGGCTAACTTCCTCCAGAGTGAAATATCGCCATCGTAAATCAGGTCGCCGAAGCTAAAATCGAAATTTCCGGATTCCGGCATGTTATCAATTAAAAGTATTGCTGAGTCCAGGTCGGATACAACACCTTTTAGAATAGTTTCCTGATCATCGAATTCCGGCTGTTGGAACTGATTTCCGTCTAAAGCCTGGGTATAAGGAACTTCTTCCCAGATACAGGTCAGTTCAAAGAACAGGTGTGCCTGCATGATCCGGGCCACTGCATTTACGTTATTTTGCGGTGCGCCGGCAGCCTCAGCATCCTGCTTTACCAGTTCCAGGTTACCTAACAGGCCGGTATACCATGTTCTCCAGGTATTTCCAGTAAGGAATGAACTTACGTTACCCCCATTTTTAGGCGAATTGAACGTTTCATTTACGTGATGAGGTACGTCGCTAATTCGGGTACCTAATTCCGATACTTTTCGGGCACTATATTCAGTAAAAACAAAGGGAAGTACCCCGTTTGGATCGGCCGAAGTAGCTTCCAGCGGATCGCGGTTAATGTCGAGGCTTTCATCGAAGGCACTATCGCAGCTACTCAGAAAGCCGGCCGATAGCATTACATATGCTACGGCCAGGAATATATTTCTTAATTTCATAATATCTATTCTTTTATTTTAGAAGTTCAAGCGCACATTGAATCCAATGCTTCGGGTTGAAGGCACTGTATTTCTTTCAATACCGTTGAATCCTCCACCGGATCCGAACAAGCTGGCTTCCGGGTCGATATGAGGCACCTTGGAATAAAGCAGGGCAACATTTCTTCCTTCTACACCAACCTGGATGTTAGTGAAAGGAGTACTTTCTATTACGCTCAGAGGAAAATTGTAGCTTAATCCTACTTCCCGCAGTTTGATAAAAGTACCGTCGAAAATGGTTGCTTCTGCCACACTGTTATTATCGATAGACTCCCACAGGTCTTGCGTACTTCGGGCCGGGACATCGTTATCGCGTACTGTTCCGTCGTCGTTTAGGATTACAGCTTCTGTATCGATGTAAGTACCTTCCCGGTTAACGGCTGTTTCTTCCGTTAAGCCACTAGTCCACAGGTCTTCGATTGTTGCTGAACGAAGTAAACCGCCCTGTTGGCCGTCGATAGTTACGTTTAGCGTTACGCCCTTGAAAGAGAACTGGTTAATGAATCCCCAGGTAAAGTCAGGAATTACATCCCCAAAGGTGCGGGCATCGCCAGACTGTCGCAGACCCGTGTTAGGGTCAACGATGGGTCGGCCGCTGGCCGAATCTCTCAGGTAAGGAATGGCAAATAATTGAAACTGCTTACCGGGAGTGGCTACTACCTGCACACTATTGAAGCCGGAAGCAACAAGCTGACGCTCGATATCGAACTCGCTAGATAGCTCGTCAACCACTGAATTGTTGTCTGTATAGTTTACCGTTGTGTTCCACTGAAATCCACCAACATTTAAAATTTCAGCCGTTAATGTGGCTTCAACCCCACTGGTTGTAATGGAACCGGAGTTAATGATTCGCTGTCCGAAACCGGTTGATTCAGGAATAGGGAGCTCTATGATCTGGTTTTCGTTTACCGAGTTGAAGTAAGTAACATCCACACCAACTCTTCCATCGAAGAATCCCAGTTCTGCTCCAGCTTCAAAGCTAGATTGCCTTTCGGGCTGAAGGGTAGCATTCGGTATGGTAAACGGTTTATTGTACCCCAGGCGACCGTCGTAAGGAAAGTTCAGATCAAGACTGTACTGGCCATCTGCCGTTTCTTCCGGTGCAAAGGTGAATAATAGCCGGTAGGGGTTTGTATCGTTACCCACCTGGGCCGCACTGGCACGCAGTTTACCATACGACAGGATGTTGTTGGCAATCTGGAATGCGTCGGTAAATACGAAGGCTAAACTGGCAGAAGGATAAAAGTATGAATTGTTACCCAGTGGTAAAGTAGAAGACCAGTCGTTACGGGCCGTTAATTCCAGGGTTAACCAGTTTTTGTATGATCCTACAATGTTTCCGTAGATACCGTACAGTTTACGCTGAGAAAAATCTCTCGAAGGAACTGTACTCAGAGAGTTTGAAGGAGCAAACAGTTCGGGAACCGACTGATCCTGCGCAAATAATTCTTCTCTTTCAAAAACGCGGTTGTTAAAATTAAAACCGGCTAAGGCCGTAAACGTGAAATCTTCCAGCTTATCGTAAGTATAATCGGCAATTACGTCGATGTTGAACTGGCGACGTTCAATGCCGTCGACCCGGAAGTTACCGGTTAAGGCGGTAATCGTACCTACCCGGTTGGAAAAGAAGCGATCATCAAATTCCAGGTCATAACCTATTCTACTGGTTAGGTTTAATTTTTCTATTGGAGTAATAGTAGTGGTGAAATTACCGATGAAGCGATCGTTATCGCGATCATTGCGGTTTTCATTACGAATCCAGAACGGGTTGTTGGTCGGCGATGGGCCTACCACAAAGTTAATCTGGTTTCCACTCTCGTCGATATAGGGCCTGTAGTCGTTGTAATCGATCGATCGACCAAAGTCAGCCACAGAAATAATGTTTTGGTCGTTGGCACCTGCTGCACCCGTACCGGTTACCGAGGTGTTGATGTACTGGATACCAAAACTGGTTTTCAGCCAGTCGCTGTGCCTTACACCGGCGTTCAGGTTAGCTGTTATTCGGTCCAGGCTTGCATTAGGCAATATACCTTCCTGATTCAGCGAGGTAATACTCAGTCGGTAATCGTAACGCTCGTTCGCGTCGGACACCGAAACGTTATTCTGCAACGTAATACCCTGCCGGAAGAAATCATTGTAGTTATCCGGGTTGGCGGTTAGGGGCTCTCGTTCGCGAGTAATTCCGTTGAAGACCTCCTGGCCTTCAATGCGAGTTCCCCAGCTGGTAACCGCAACTGTACTATCGTAACGACCGAAATCTCCTACCGAATAATCGTTCTGGAAATTAGGGGCACGGAACAGGTTATCGAAACGTACTGATGAATTTACACTAATACTGGGTTTACCGGTTCCACTGGCTTCGCCTCTTTTTGTGGTAACGATAATTACCCCGGCAGCAGCACGAGACCCGTAAAGGGCGGCAGCGGCTGCACCTTTCATAACGTTGATCGACTCGATATCATCAGGGTTCAACACTGCAGCTCCGTTAAAAGTATCGCGAGTACCTGTAATCCGTGAATCGGTTGCCGTCTGGTTGTTATTAATAGGAATACCATCAACGATCCAAAGCGGGTTGTTATTACCATCGAGTGAAGTAACCCCACGAACCAGGATTCGGGAAGAACCTCCCAGGTTACCAGACTGCTGGGTAATCTGAACCCCGGTAACTTTACCCTGCAAAGAGTTAACTACATTACTTTCGCGGGCTACGGTTAATTGTTTACCATCGACGTTGGAAATTCCATAACCCAGGCTTCTACGCTCACGCTCGATAGCCTGGCTGGTAACCACAACTTCTTCCAGTTGCTCAGTATCAGAACCCAGTTCCACGTTAACCACGGAACGGTTGCCTACTCTTTCTTCAAGCTGCTCGAAGCCAATAAAAGAAAAGGCTAAAACAGCGTCGTCACCGCTAACGCTGATTCGATAGTTTCCATCAACGTCGGTAACTGTACCGGTAGTAGTACCCTTTACTACTACGTTTACTCCGGGAAGGGCAGAGCCATCTTCAGCTGAGGTTACTTTTCCGGTCACACTTCGGCTTTGTGCCCA
>CAZIWJ010000095.1:0-12468 GCA_964542855.1 uncultured Roseivirgaceae bacterium | reverse complement strand
CAGAATATTGCATCATACCAGCAACTCATGCTAGATAAAGTGAATGAAATTCCTGTTGTGGATAGCCTGCAATCCCAGGTTATTTTATCTACCTTTAAAGATTCTAAAGCCCTTCCACTTAATGTAGACAACGGTATGTTAAAGGTTTAACGCAGTTTATCTATCAATAAGCAAATGAGTCTTCCTAATTCAGTTATTCTAAATGATCATGAAATTGATCAGAAAATTAGAAGAATTGCCTTTCAGGTTTACGAGCGTAATGCCTACGAAAAAGAAATTTTAGTTGTAGGCATTGCCGATACCGGCTACGAAATTGCTCGTACAATTTGTGAAGAGTTGGAGAAAATATCCCCCTTTCAGCGTAAAGATGATACCTTAACTTTACTTAAAATTAATCTCAATAAATTCAGTAAGAGCCAGGATGAAGCAAATGTTAAAGTGGAAGATGAAACGCCACAGTCATTTCTAAACAAGCCTGTTATTCTTGTCGACGATGTTCTTAATACAGGGCGCACCTTATCTTATTGCCTAACGCCTTTTTTATCTTATCCTATAAAGAAACTGGAGACTGCAGTTCTGGTTAATCGCAGCCATTCTCTTTTCCCCGTTCAAATTACGTACACCGGTTTGGAGTTGGCCACCACGCTGGAAGAACACATCAACGTGGTGTTAAATGAAAAGGAAAGAAGGGTTTACCTAAGTTAATTCTTAATTAAGCTTTCGCTTAATCTCCTTTTCTTCAAAGGCCTCTATAACGTCACCTTCCTTAACATCATTGAAGTTCTTAATACTGATCCCGCACTCGAAGCCAGTCTTCACCTCATTCACATCATCCTTTTCGCGTTTAAGCTGGTTAATTTCACCAGTATAAACTACTATACCGTCACGAATTAGGCGAACACGGTTATTTCTCTTAATACTTCCGTCGGTCATGTAGCATCCAGCTACAGTACCCACCTTGGAAATTTTAAATACTCTCCGAACTTCAGCGTTACCCGTTATCGTTTCTTCCACCGAAGGAGCAAGCATACCTTCCATAGCATCCTTGATTTCCTCAATTGCATCGTAAATAATAGAATACAGTCGGATTTCAATTTCTTCCTTCTCTGCAATTGCCCTTGCACTAGGCGAAGGACGCACCTGGAAACCAACTATAATCGCATCGGAAGCGGAAGCAAGCAGAACGTCCGATTCAGAAATTTGCCCTACAGCTTTGTGTATGATATTTACCTGAATTTCATTGGTTGAGAGCTTTAACATGGAATCAGATAAAGCTTCGATTGAACCGTCAACATCGCCCTTTACGATGATATTAAGTTCTTTAAACGTTCCAATAGCTAAACGACGCCCTATCTCATCCAGTGTGATGTGCTTCTTGGTTCTCAGGTTCTGTTCTCTAAGAATTTGTTCACGCTTGGTTGCAATTTCACGGGCATCCCTGTCGGATTCCATAACCCTGAAATTATCACCGGCCTGAGGTGCTCCGTCCAGTCCAAGCATCTGCACCGGGGTTGCCGGGGTAGCTTCATCCAGCTTTTTACCGCGGTGGTCGAACATAGCCTTCACCTTACCAAAGTGAGCGCCTGCCAAAACAACATCGCCAACGCGTAGCGTTCCGTTCTGAACCAGCAGGGTGGTTACATAACCTCTACCACGGTCAAGAGTAGCTTCTACTACTGTACCAGTAGCACGCTTTCCATCACTGGCTTTAAGCTCCAGAAGTTCCGACTCAAGAAGTATTTTCTCCAGGAGATCGTCCACGCCCATACCAGTTTTAGCTGAAATTTCCTGGCACTGGTATTTTCCACCCCAGTCTTCTACCAGAATGTTGATATTAGCCAACTCTTCCCTGATTTTATCAGGATTAGCATTAGGTTTATCTACTTTATTAATTGCAATAATAATGGGTACGTCAGCCACCTGTGCGTGGTTAATTGCCTCTTTGGTTTGGGGCATCACATTGTCGTCGGCTGCAACCACGATAACTACTACGTCGGTTACTTTAGCTCCTCTGGCGCGCATGGCCGTAAAAGCTTCGTGACCCGGAGTATCAAGGAAAGTAATGCGCTTGTCGCTTTCAGTAAGCACGTCGTAGGCTCCAATGTGCTGGGTTATACCACCTGCTTCACCGGCGGTTACTTTTGCCTTTCGAACATAGTCAAGTAATGAAGTTTTACCGTGGTCAACGTGCCCCATGATAGTCACAATAGGTGCCCTTGAATCTTCATTTTCACCTTCTTCTTCACCAAATTCTGTTTCAGCTTCTTCTTTGGTATCGGTGAAGTCAACCTCATAATCAAACTCATCGGCTATAATGGTGATGGTTTCTGCGTCAAGCCGCTGGTTAATCGATACAACCAGGCCGAGTCCCATGCATTTGGAAATTACATCATTTACAGAAACATCCATCAGGGCGGCAAGGTCGTTGGCTGAAATAAACTCAGTTACTTTTAGTACCTGCTGTTCCTGCTCCTGCTCTTCTATAATCTGTTGCTGCTCAGCACGTGCTTTTCTTTTTTCAGCACGATTTTTTGATCCCCGGGCAACTTTAGAGTTTTTATTACCAGAAAGGCGGGCCAATGTTTCCTTAATCTGCTCTTGTATTTCCTTCTCTGAAGGCTCTTCTTTTGTTTTTTGAGGGCCTTTCTTACCTACTGGCTTCTTACCTCGTCGGTCATCTTTGGACCGGGTTGGGGCATTGGCACCCCCACGAGTATCGCCTCCTCCAGGTTTTCGATTGTTTTCTACCCGAATACGTTTTCTCTTACGCTTCTTTTTCTTGGGATCAGTAGAAGAGGCAGCAGATTTGGAGCCTCCCGGTTTTTTCTCGGCGGGTAAGTCTATTTTTCCAAGTACTGTGAGTCCCTTTAGTTGCTGTGCCTTTGCAGAAACTACACTTTTCTGCCCCTGTTGCTTATTGCCTTCTTCCTCTGCAATTTCATCGCTTTCCGGAGCTTTTGCCTCTTTCTCAGGCTCTACTGAGGTTGGTTCTTCTTTGTCTTGCACCGAATCAGTTAATACCTCTTCGGAGTCGGAAGTAGCTTCAGGCTTCGTTTCTGAATGTTCGGCTGTAGGCTCTTCCACCTTTTTTATTTCTTCTTTTTCTACCTCTTGCTGCTGTTCTTCGGTTGAAGCTTTATCTTCTTTATCAGGTTGCCCGGGCTTTTTATCAGCAACAGGTTCTTCAGTTTTGCTTTCTACTGGTTTTTCTCCTTGCTCTTCAGCTTTTACTTCCTGTTCAGGTTGCTCAGATGGTTTGGTTTTTTCCGCTTTTGGCTCTTCTGAAGGCTTGGTCGAGGCTTCGGATTTTAATTCTTTGGTCTCCCTGGCTTCGCCTTGACTTTTGGCTGACTGGGTTGCCTTTGGCTTAGCTTCTTTACTTTCCCCGGGCTTATCTTTTTTAGATTTCTTCTTGCTATTAACCGAATCCAGGTCGATTTTACCTACAACTTTGGGGCCTTGCAGGCGAGGTGATTCGTATTTGTCTTCTTTGTTATCTTCTTCCGGAGCTTGTTCTTCTTGTTTTTTCTCCGCAGGCTTCTCACTGGAGGCACTGGTTTTGCTGTCGGATGTTTGACGATTCAGTCCCTTAATTAAAAGCTCTTCTTCTTCCTCATGGTCATTATTTTCCTGCTGTTGTTCCGCAGGAGAATCGTCAGGCCCGGCCGGCTTATTTTCATTCTTCTTGGCACCGATAAAGATATTTGAGGCTTCTTCTCTGTCAAGTATGGACTCCTCGAACTCTTTAGCAAGAATTGCAAACTGCTCCATAGTAATCTTGGCGTTTGGCTTGCTGTCCACACTATGTCCTTTGCTTTCCAGGTGCTCCACAATCGTGGTTAAACCCACGTTGAGCTTACGAGCTGCCTGACTAAGCCTCATCATTTTTTCCTCTACCATATACTTATAATATAATTCTTAAGTTAATCGAATTCCTGTTTAAGAATGCTTACCACGTTATCGATAGTCTCTTCTTCCAGGTCTGTTCGGCGCACCAGCTCCTCTGCAGGGTGATTTAACACGCTTTTGGCTGTATCCAGGCCAACTCTTTTCAGTTCTTCAATAACCCATCCTTCTATCTCGTCAGAAAATTCTATCAAGTCAACATCTTCTTCTTCCTCAACGTTCTCCAACTCACGGAAAACGTCTATTTCATAACCAACCAGCTTACTGGCCAGTTTTATGTTTTGGCCACCTCTTCCTATGGCAAGCGACACCTGATCTGGCTTCAAATATACAGCAATTCGCTCTTTATCTTCTTCTATTTTCATAGAAGTGATTTTAGCCGGGCTCAACGCACGCTGAACGTACAGTTCCAGATTCTCAGTGTAATTAATTACGTCAATGTTTTCGTTCTGAAGTTCCCTCACAATGCTGTGAATTCTCGAACCTTTCATCCCTACGCACGCCCCTACCGGATCAACCCGGTCATCGTACGATTCTACGGCTACTTTGGCTCGCTCACCGGGCTCGCGAACAATTTTTTTAATCGATATTAATCCATCGTAAATTTCAGGCACTTCACTCTCAAAAAGTCGCTCCAGAAACTTGGGCGATGTTCGGGAAAGAACAATTTTCGGATTGCCTCCATTGTTAATCCTTACTTCGTGAATTACCGCACGTTTCGACTCTCCTTTACGATATTTATCCTTGGGAATCTGCTCACTTCTGGGAATTGAAAGTTCGTTGCCTTCGCCATCGATAAGTAGTACTTCTCTTCCCAGTACCTGGTAAACTTCACCAGTAATGATTTCATCAACCAGGTCCTTGTATTTGTAATACAGGTTTTCTTTTTCCAGGTCTTTTACCTTCTGAATCAGCGTTTGGCGAGCAGCCATTACTGCCCTTCGCCCGAAATCCTCCAGTTTTACTTCCTCAGCAACTTCTTCACCAATTTCGAAGTCTGGTTCAATTTCCCGTGCCTCACTTAAACTGATTTTATCGTGATCCCAGATGTCTTCAGAGTTATCATCAACAATCTCCCGGAATCGCCAGATTTCCAAATCGCCCTTGTCTACGTTAATGATCACGTCAAAATTGTCATCGACCCCATATTTCTTCCGAATCATCATGCGGAATACGTCCTCCAGAATACGTATCATGGTAGGCCGGTCTATGTTCTTAAACCGGGCAAACTCTGCAAAAGAGTCTATGAGTGTGGCGGTATCTATTTTATAATCACTTATCATAGGGTTACTTGAAAGAGACTAACACCTTAGCCTGTTTAATTTGATCTAGTGGTATTTCTACTTCTTCTTTTACTTTAGGCTTTTTCTTGTTTCTGGCAACAGCCAGTACAATGAAAGAATTATTAACCTGTTGCAATGTCCCTTCATTCTGGGATCCATCCTCCATTAACACTTTAATGCTACGCCCGATATTTTTTTTGTATTGTCGGACTGCAGTGAGCGGATAATCAGTTCCCGGTGAAGAAACTTCCAGATTGTAAGACCCGTCAAAAGAATCTTCTTCATCCAGCGTTGTAGACAACTTCCTGCTCATTTCCGCACAGGTGTCAATGGAAATTCCTGCATCTCCATCAATCAGAACCTTTACTTGCTGCGTATTGCCTTTGCCAGAAATACTAACGTCAACCAAATATAATTCAGGAGTATCGTTAATCATTTCTAGAACCAAATTCCTTACAAGCTCTTCGTTATTCATGTTACTTGTAAACAAATAAAATAGGGGACAGTTGTCCCCGAAACTCTAATAACAGCAAAAATAGCGATTTTCCTGCTAAATAAAAAAGGTACTGCGTAAGTACATCTTTCTAAAAATTAGCGCGAAAGTTTATAATGCTAACTTGAATTACTTCTTTTGTGAAAATACTAAATTAATGAATAAAGAAACACTGCAAGGACTGGTATACTTTTCAGTAACGTTATTACTTTTTTCAGGTTGTGATCAGAAAATTGATGAAGAATCTGAAAACGAAGAGATAACAGTTAATGTGCCTTCGTTTAATGCCGATTCAGCCTACGCGTTTGTGGAAAAACAGATCAGCTTTGGCCCAAGAGTTCCTAATACATCCGCTCACAAGGCCTGTGGTGATTACCTGGTTAAAAAACTAACCGGCTACGGCGCAACCGTACAAACTCAGGAATTTGAAGCTTCTGCTTACGACGGTACTGTGCTGAACTTACGCAACATCATTGCCAGCTTTAACCCGGATGCCAGGAAAAGAATACTGCTGGCCGCTCACTGGGATACCCGCCCCTTTGCCGATAAGGACAGCACGAATAAGAACACCCCCATCGACGGGGCTAATGACGGCGGAAGTGGTGTAGCCGTTTTGCTGGAATACGCCAGGATTTTCAATGCCGATTCGCTCCCCCGGGTGGGTGTTGATATGATTTTATTCGATGGAGAAGATTATGGCGAGCCGGAAAACTACCAGGGGTATTCAGAAGCCCAGAACCAAGTGTGGTGGTGCCTTGGTTCCCAACATTGGTCTGAAAACAAACATGAACCGGGATACAGCGCATATTATGGAGTGCTATTCGACATGGTAGGGGCTGAAAATGCCCGATTTTTTCGCGAAGGGGTGTCCATGAGTGCCGCCCCCAGCATTGTAAAGAAAATATGGGATGAAGGTCATCGACTGGGTTTTGGGCAATATTTTGTCTACGAAAACTCCAGCGAAATTGTAGACGACCACGTTTACGTAAATTATAACGCTAAAATCCCTATGGTCGATATCATTGAACACGATCCGAATAGCAGTTCCTTCTTCGGAAGTTATCACCATACGCAGGCCGACAACATGTCTATTATCAGCCGCAAAACACTAAATGCCGTGGGAACAACGGTGCTGCATGTAATATACAGGGAAAAACTAAGCCAGTAAACCAAGTAAATACTTTCCGTACCCGCTTTTCAGCAATTTGTTAGCCAGTGTTTCCAACTGTTCCTTGCTGATGTAACCCATGCGGAAAGCTACTTCTTCAATGCAGCCAATTTTTAACCCCTGGCGCTCTTCAACCACCTGTACAAAATTACTGGCCTGCATCAGCGAAGTGAACGTACCAGTGTCCAGCCAGGCAGTACCTCGGTTCATAATACCCACCTGCAGCTTACCCATATCCAGGTATACTTTGTTCACGTCGGTAATTTCGTATTCACCCCTGGCACTGGGTTTAAGGTTTTTGGCAATGTCTACCACCTGGTTGTCATAAAAGTACAGACCAGGAACAGCGTATTTCGATTTAGGATGCTGCGGCTTCTCCTCAATAGATACCGCCACCCGGTTAGCATCGAACTCCACTACTCCGTAACGCTGAGGGTCGGTAACATGATAAGCGTACACAATTCCCCCTTCTGGATTAATATTAGCTTGCAACAGTTTGGCTAAACCTGATCCGTAAAAGATATTATCGCCCAGAATCAGGGCTACTTCGTCGTTGCCGATAAAAGACTCCCCAATTACAAAGGCCTGGGCCAAACCGTTGGGCTCCTCCTGGATGGCATACTGAAAAGAGCAGCCCAGCGAGGAACCATCGCCCAGGAGGCGTTCAAACATCGGTTGGTCGTAAGGTGTAGTAATAATTAAAATGTCTCTGATCCCCGCCAACATCAGGGTAGAAAGGGGGTAGTAAATCATGGGTTTATCGAAGATGGGCATCAATTGCTTGCTGATGGCAAAAGTGATGGGGTTAAGCCGGGTGCCGGAACCCCCGGCCAGAATTATTCCTTTCATAAACAAGGTCATTTTTTTTACTGCCCGCAAAATACATATTTGCGACCAAGTATCCAGAAAGGATTCATGATTGAACTGTATACCTTATTTAAGAAAGAACTCGTAACCGAGTGGCGCCAGCGATATGCCCTGAACGGTATCCTGCTGTATGTGGTTAGTACGGTGTTCGTTTGCTACCTGAGCTTTAACCTGCAACAGGGAAAGTTAAGCGTAATTACCTGGAACGTGCTGTTCTGGATTATTAATCTGTTTACCGCGGTGAATGCAATTGCCAAAAGTTTCTTTCAGGAACAGTACGGCCGGCAGTTTTACTATTACAGCATTGCTAGCCCGCAGGGAATTATTTTCGCCAAGATTTTGTATAACGGAATATTAATGGTCGGCCTTACGGCAAGTAGCTATTTTTTCTACAGCGTGGTAATGGGCAACCCGGTTCAGGATAACCTGTTGTTCATGGGAAATTTGCTGCTGGCAGCAATCGGGTTCTCGTCGGCACTCACCATGGTGTCGGGGATAGCCGCCAAAGCCAGCAACAACGTTACCCTGATGGCAGTGTTGAGTTTTCCGATTATTCTGCCCATGCTAATTATGCTAATCAAAGTCTCGAAAAATGCAATAGATGGGCTAACGAGATCGAGTAGTTACCAGGAAATAGGCACATTATTAGCCATAGACGTAATAGTAATTGCCCTTTCCTATTTGTTGTTTCCCTATTTGTGGCGTTCTTAGTATACGAATTAATAAAACATTTATGAAACAGGTCTGGTGGAAACTGGCAACAGTGGGTTTGTTATTATACGTGCTTATAGCGGGCTTGCTTATTGAAGCACCCAGGCTACCTATTTTAAATGAAACAGTACGAAACCTCTTCTATCATGTGCCCATGTGGTTCAGCATGATGATTATCTTTACAATTTCTATGGTTTACGCCGTAAAGTATTTAAGGAGTGGCTCGGTACAACATGATATCCAGTCGTCTTCTTTTGCCTATACCGGCATGTTACTCGGCCTGCTGGGGTTTGCTACCGGTATGGTCTGGGCAAAATTTACCTGGGGCGACTGGTGGGTAAACGACCCTAAAATAAACGGGGCCGCCATTACTCTTTTTGTGTACCTGGCCTACAGCGTGCTGAGAGGGTCTTTTACCGATGATCAGCAGCGAGCGAGGATCAGCGCAGTGTATAATATCTTTGCCTTTGCCGTAATGATTCCACTTATTGTCATCTTGCCCCGGGTAACGGATTCACTGCACCCCGGCAATGGTGGTAATCCCGGTTTCAGTACTTACGATTCTGATGATCAGTTGAAAGTAGTATTCTACCCGGCCGTAATCAGTTGGACTTTACTGGGGGTATGGATTGCTAGCCTGAGAGCAAGAATTAAGAAAATAGAGGAGAAACATTATGAAGAATATACTGGCGCTGATGAGCAGCTTACTCATCAGTAGTGTGTTAGGAATAGGCCGGTTAGCGGCCCAGGGCAGCGCGGAAAGTGTAGAGATGGCCGATGCCATGCGGGCAAACGGCAAAATTTATGTAGTGGTGGCTGTGATTGTCATCATTTTTGCAGGAGTGATCTTCTATTTATTTCGTTTGGATAATAAAATCAGCAAAGTAGAAAAAGAACTGGAATCAACCGATGATTAACGATAGCTGTTTTGGTAGTTCTTTTCTTTAATAACTTGATATAATGCTGGAAATTAATTCTATTGTTTTCTTGTTAGTACGACAAATAGCCTGAACTATGAAGTTAACCCACATTATAGCATTACTGGTTATTGCGGTGGCCACTCTGGTTATTGTTGCTACCGCCGGTGACGCGAGTACATACGTTTCATTTGAAGAAGCGCAAGCCATGGCCAACAACGGGCGAACTAATAAAATTCACGTGGTCGGTGAACTAAAAAAAGATAATGACGGCGAAATAGTTGGCATTCAGCCGTCACCCAATAAGTTGTCATTTTCCTTCGTAATGGTCGATGACAATCAGCAAGAGCAGAAAGTATATTATGGAGAGCCTATGCCCCCTGATTTTCTGCGTTCAGAACAGGTTGTGGTTATCGGCGGATACAACAATGACCGCTTTGTAGCCGATAAAATTCTTCTTAAGTGTCCTTCCAAGTACGAAGAGCAGGAAATATAATAGTATATGACTAACACATTCATTGGTATCCTGGGCCACTTTTTTGTGGTAACTGCGTTTGTCACCGCGCTGCTGGCGGCTTACGCTTACATCCGCTCATCATCAACTGCAGATTCTCTTCAGCAAAATAGCTTCAGGAAATATGCCCGGTGGACATTCTACGTGCACGGTGCATCGGTACTGGGAATCGTAGGCGTGTTGTATGCAATTGTATATAATAATATGTTCGAGTACCATTACGCCTGGAACCATTCTTCCCTTAGCCTCCCCGTTTATTACATTATTTCCAGTTTCTGGGAAGGTCAGGAAGGTAGCTTCCTGCTCTGGATGTTCTGGCACGTGGTACTGGGCCTCGTACTGATAAAAACGAATAAACGCTGGGAAGCACCGGTTATGTCAGTATTCGTGCTGGTTCAGGCTTTCCTGGCATCCATGATCCTTGGTGTAGTAATTGGCGAAGTGAAAATCGGTAGCTCTCCTTTCCTGTTACTTCGCGACGTAATGGAAGCACCAGTGTTTGAAACGAACCCCGATTTCGTACCGGAAGATGGTACCGGGCTGAATCCGCTGCTGCAGAACTACTGGATGGTTATTCATCCCCCAACCCTTTTCCTGGGTTATGCTACTACGCTAATTCCTTTTGCTTTCTGTATTGCCGGACTCTGGCGTAAGGAGTTTACAGCGTGGGTAAAACCTGCCCTGCCCTGGGCTATTTTCTCAGCAGCCGTACTCGGCCTGGGCATCATTATGGGAGCTTACTGGGCCTACGAAACGCTAAATTTCGGTGGATACTGGAACTGGGATCCGGTGGAAAATTCAGTGTATGTGCCCTGGCTTATCCTGGTGGCTGCCGTACATACCATGATTATTTTCAAGAAAAGTAACACTGCGCTAAAAACATCTATCGTACTGGTAATCGCCAGTTTTATCCTGGTGCTTTACAGTACGTTTTTAACTCGTAGTGGTATTCTGGGAGAAGCTTCGGTGCACTCGTTTACCGATTTGGGGTTATCCGGGCAATTACTGCTTTATCTGCTGGCCTTCCTGGGCATTGCCATTGTGTTGGCCGCCCGGAGTTGGAAGCAGATACCAACTTCTGAAAAGGAAGCCAGTGCCTACAGCCGGGAGTTCTGGATCTTCATTGGGGCAACAACCCTGTGTTTAATGGGTTTCCAGGTACTGGTGCCTACCTCTATCCCAGTTTACAATGCAGTTATTGAATTGTTCGGAGGGATCTCGAACGTAGCACCCCCGGCCGATCAGGTTGCGTTTTACACCAAGTTCCAGCTATGGTTCGGCGTAGCCATTGCCTTACTGTCAGGAACCGGTCAGTTTTTCTTCTGGAAGAAAATGGATAAGGACCGCCTGAAAAGTGCGCTAACGTATCCGATCATCATCACCCTGTTGTTTTCATCGGCAATCATCGCCAGTAGCCAAATGACAAACATGGCTTACATTGCCCTGTTAACCGGTGCTATTTATTCAGTAGTGTCGAACAGTACTATCCTGGTTCGTATGCTGAAATCAAACGTAAAGCTCATCGGGGGGTCAGTAGCCCATATCGGGGTAGCCATGATTTTACTCGGTGTGCTCTTCTCTGCCGGATATTCTAACATTGTTTCAATTAACAATACGGGCATGTTACTCTTCAACGAAGATGTGGAGGAAGAAGAAAATGCCACGAATGTATTGCTCTGGTACAACGAACCGGTTGAAATGGGCAACTACAAGGTTGCTTACAAGGGAGAAAGGCTGCACGTTCGTAGCATGCCGGAGTACGTGAAGAAGAACATGGTAAACCGTACACCTACGCCTTACCTGGGGGTTGCTGCTGCCGACCTTACACACGACGGTAAAACCTACCACCGAAAAGGTGATACAGTACGCATACATCCGGAAAATTTATACTACGAAGTTGAATATACCGAGCAGGATGGCGAAAAATTCTCTTTATACCCGAGAGTTCAGGACAACCCAAATATGGGTTACGTGGTATCGCCCGACATCCTGCAGGGGGCAACCAAAGATTTATATACACACGTAACGGCTTTTACCGAAGCGGAAAAACGACAGTGGAAGGACACCGATCCGATTAAAGCTTCACCGGGCAAGCAGTTTTTCATTAACGATTATGTAGCGGTGTTGAAAAAAGTGGAGCAGGTGAGTGAATCGAAAAAAGTTGAGCTCCTGCCCGAAGATATCGCCGTACAGGCTACGGTAGAAATATACGGGGGCGAAGATGAGGTTTACGAGCTGAAGCCCATATACATTATTCGCAACCGTCAGGTAGCCCGGGTTTCCGATACAAATGAGCCGTTGGGCATCCGACTGGAAATTGACCAGATTTCTCCGCAGGACAATACCTTTACTTTCCACGCCGATGTGGCTCAGAAAGAATTCATCGTAATGAAGGCCATCGAAAAGCCGTTAATTAACCTGCTCTGGATCGGTACTATCATCCTGATGCTTGGTTTCAGCATTGCCATCTATCGCCGCTACACAGAGTTTGTTAAAGAGCGCGATAAGGAAGCAGGAAAAAGCCAGAAACCGGGTAAAGCGAAAAGAACAGGTAAAGCAGGGAAAGCAGTAAAGCCGATTGTAGGAGCCTGACCCCACCCCGTTGCAAA
>CAZIWJ010000094.1:0-12501 GCA_964542855.1 uncultured Roseivirgaceae bacterium | reverse complement strand
AGCAACCTGGAAGGTCCAAGGTGCTAATTCCTAATTTCGCTGGGTAAGCGGAATGCATATAAATTAAATGTTCAGTCGTATGTCCATTCAAAGTCTTTCATTAACCTGTGCGCGCAGCTACAATTTACCGGCCCTTCAACGCTGTTGTTCCGGCAGTAATTGTTGTTGTAAGTGTAGTATGGTGTAGTTACGGCTGCCTTCCTTGTGTATCCTAAAAGGATACCGTTCCATTAAATTATTAAATCCTGTTTTCAACAAAATTATCTATACGTCATGTCAGATTCATTAAGATTTGAAACCCTACAGTTACACGCCGGGCAAAAGCCCGATTCAGCAACCGGTGCCCGCGCCGTACCAATTTATCAGACTACCTCTTTCACCTTCAAAGATGCCGACCACGGCGCTAACCTTTTCGCACTGAAAGAGTTCGGCAATATTTACACCCGGATTATGAACCCGACCAACGCGGTTTTTGAAGACCGTGTGGCTGCCCTGGAAGGAGGAACTGCCGCCGTGGCTACTGCTTCGGGCCAATCGGCCCAGTTTATTGCGTTAAATAACTTCCTGAATCCGGGCGATAGCATTGTATCGACCAGCTTTCTGTACGGCGGCACTTACAACCAGTTCAAGGTAGCGTTCAAAACCATCGGCATCAACGTGAAATTTACCGAAAACGACAAGCCGGAAAGCTTTGAAAAGCTAATCGATGACACTACTAAAGCTATTTACATCGAAACCATGGGCAACCCAGAATTCAACATTCCCGATTTCGATGCCATTGCAGCAGTGGCGCAAAAGCACGATATTCCGCTGGTGGTCGACAATACTTTTGGCGCAGGCGGCTACCTGTTCCGTCCTATTGAACACGGGGCATCGATTGTAACCGAATCGGCCACCAAATGGATTGGCGGACACGGAACCACCATTGGGGGAGTAATTGTAGATTCAGGAAACTACAACTGGGGTAACGGCAAATTCCCGCAGTTTACCGAACCAACGCCTGAATACAACGGGCTGGTTTTTGCCGATATGTTCGGTATCGACAACCCGCTGGGGCTACCTAATGTGGCTTTCGCTATTCGCGCCCGTACGGAAGGGTTACGCGATTTCGGGCCGGCCCTTAGTCCGTTTAATTCCTTCCTGTTATTGCAGGGACTGGAAACCTTATCGCTCCGCGTTGAGCGTACAGTAAGCAATGCCCTGGAATTGGCGCAATGGCTGGAGCAGCACCCGAAAGTGGAAAGCGTAAACTACCCCGGCCTGAAATCGAGCCCCTACCATGAGCTGGCCAAGAAGTACCTGAAACGAGGATTTGGCGGCGTACTGACTTTTCGGGTAAAAGGAGACCTGGAATCGGCCAAAAAGTTTGTCAACAGCCTGAAACTGGTTAGCCACCTGGCGAACGTAGGTGATGCCAAGACCCTGATTATTCATCCGGCTTCTACCACCCACTCCCAGCTTAGCGAACAGGAGCAGTTAAACGCTGGGGTACACCCTACGCAGTTGAGGCTGTCGCTAGGCATTGAGCATGTAGACGACATTAAAGCCGATATTGAGCAGGCGTTTGAACAAATCAGGGAGCCACAACTGGCTTAAGTAAGGCGCAGCGATTGAAAATTAATAATGAAGGATCAGGATTACTTTTATTTTAACCAACCCTACGCGCTGGAGTCGGGCGGGCAACTGCCCGGCTTTCAGCTTCGTTACACCACCCTGGGTACACTAAACGAATCGGGCACCAACGTAATCTGGGTTTGCCATGCGTTAACCGGAAACTCCGATGTTACCGAATGGTGGGCCGACCTGTTTGGTGAGGGAAAATTATACGATCCACAACATTACTTTATTATTTGTGCCAATATGCTGGGGTCCTGCTACGGCTCTACCGGGCCCTTATCGATCAACCCCCGTACCCAAACTCCTTATTATCACAGCTTTCCGGTACTAACCAACCGCGATATTGCCGGTGCATTTGATTTACTGCGCGAACACCTGGGAGTGGCTAAAGTACATACGCTCATCGGTTCTTCGCTGGGCGGGCAGCAAGTGCTGGAGTGGAGCGTTCAACAACCTAAATTGTTCGAAAACATCATCGTTATTGCCTCCAATGCCCTGCATTCGCCCTGGGGCATCGCTTTTAACGAAACCCAGCGGATGGCTATTGAGCAGGATGAAACCTGGAAACTGAATATCGACGATGCCGGACGGGAGGGCATGAGAACCGCCCGGGCGGTGGCATTACTCTCGTACCGTCATTATCGCACTTACCTGCAAACCCAGTCGGAAGAAAACGACGAAAAAACTGATCGCTTTAAAGCGGCTTCGTACCAGCAGTACCAGGGAAAAAAATTATCAAAACGATTTAATGCCTACACCTACTGGTACCTTTCCAAAGCCATGGATAGCCACAATGTAGGCCGGAACCGGGGAGGCATACCAGCGGCCTTGCAAAAAGTGGAAGCCAATGCTTTTTTACTGGGAATTACTTCTGATTTACTGTTCCCACCAGCCGAACAGCAATTTATTGCCAAACATATTTCCAATAGCCAGTTTGAAGTGATAGATTCATCTTATGGTCACGACGCGTTTTTGTTGGAGTTTAATCACTTGCGGTCTAGCATCCGGGCTTTCTACCGGTCTTTTAATATTTCTGTTAATGTGTAGCCTGTTATGCAGTGCTTACGATATCATCTGATGGTAACTACAGTTTATGAGTAAATCTACAGTCATTGGCTTATTTGGCTACGGGGTAGTAGGACAGGGGCTTTACCGCATCCTTTCGGAAACGAACCACTTCAACGCTGAAATCCGAAAAATATGCGTGCACGATCCAAACAAGGAACGAAACCTGCCAACGCATTTCTTTACTTACCGGCACGAGGATATTCTGCTAGATAATGATATTAACCTGATTGTTGAAGTAATCAGCGATGCTGATGCAGCTTACCATACCGTGGTAAATGCCCTAAAGCACGGCAAGCACGTTGTTACGGCCAATAAAAAAATGGTGGCCGAGCACTTTGAGGAGTTGTTCAACTTACAGGAAGAGTACGGAGGGGCACTGCTTTACGAGGCTTCCTGTTGTGGCAGCATTCCTATTATCCGTACGCTGGAAGAATACTTCGATAATGAACCGCTGCACAGTGTAAAGGGTATATTTAATGGTTCCTCCAATTATATTCTCAGTAAGCTGGTAAATGAAAAGCTCGATTACGAACCGGCCCTGAAAAAAGCACAGGAACTGGGTTTTGCTGAAGCCGACCCCTCGCTCGATGTGGAAGGGCGCGATGCGCTGAATAAGCTGTGTATCATTACCGCACATGCGTTTGGTATTTTTATTCAGCCCGATGAAGTATTGCAACTGGGAATCCAATTCCTGGAAGAAACCGACATTGCCTACGCCCAGGCCCGCGGATATAAAATTAAGCCACTGGCTATGGTACAGGAAATCGGCGACCAGGAAGTTGGAATGGCTGTTATTCCAGCCTGGGTAGGACCAGAGCACGATTTGTTTGCCGTGGAAAATGAGTTTAATGCCGTTCAGGTTCAGGCCCGTTATGCCGGTAACCAGTTACTAAAAGGGAAAGGGGCAGGCGGTTTTCCTACCGGCGCCGCAGTACTTTCCGATATTTCGGCCAATGAATATGCTTACCGCTACAGCTACAAAAAGCGAAAAAATGCCCTGCAGGCCGGTAAGGTTTTTCAATATAATTCCGATACTCAATTATCGGTGTACCTGCGGTACCCGAAAGAAATAGAAGGGGAACTGTTAAGTTATTTGCAGCCTGAATACAAAACCACCGATACTACGCGGGGAGCAGTTCGTCAATTGTGCTGTAAGGTAAAAAGCAGCCGGCTGAAAGCCTCGGAGGAATTACTGAGAAAATACCGGGTTCCGGTTGTAGCTACTGAACCGGCACTGGAATAAAAAAGCCATCCCCAAAAGGATGGCTTAAACTATCTAAACTACATCACCGTAAGTTTTACTAACCTACTTTCTCTTCCTCTGTAATTACGTTAACAGTAATTTTGTGCTTCACTTCCTTGTGTAAATCAATTTCTGCGGTGTAAGAGCCCAACATTTTTACTTCAGAGGTAAGTGATAATTTCTTTCGATCAATATCAAACCCTTTTTCACGCAGCGCATCAGCTACCTGTAAAGGAGTTACTGCACCGAAGATTTTACCGCTCTCACCGGCTTTGGCAATAATATCGATAGATAAGTCACCAATTTTTGCAGCCAGTGCTTCGGCATCCTCTTTAATCTTGGCTGCTTTGTGGGCAGCCTGCCGGATATTTTCTTCTACCATCTTCTTGTTCGATGGCGAAGCAATTTCAGCAAAGCCCTGGGGGATCAGGTAATTTCTACCGTAACCGTCTTTTACGTTTACGATATCATTCTTGTAGCCTAGCCCCTTAATGTCTTCTTTCAGTATAATTTCCATGAAGTAGTAATTTTACTTTAACGAGTCGGTTACATAAGGGAGTATTGCCAGGTGGCGGGCACGCTTTACGGCCTGCGATACCTTACGCTGGTACTTAGCACTGGTACCCGTAATGCGGCTGGGTAAAATTTTACCCTGATCATTCAGCAGCTTGGCCAGGAAATCAGGATCCTTATAGTCAATATACTTGATGCCGTTTTTCTTGAATCGGCAAAACTTTTTCCGGTTTTCTTTCCTATCGCGGTTGATAGGTTCGTTCATTAATGTCATTTCTTAGCCTCCTCTTTTTCTTTTTTATCTTTTCTGAATGCACCTTTTCTCCGGCGTTCGTTATACTCCAAAGCATGCTTATCTAGCGACACTGTTAAAAATCGCATCACACGCTCCTCGCGTCGGTACTCCGTTTCCAGGGTGGCAACTACAGAAGGCTCCGCTTCAAACTCAAGCAAATGGTAGAACCCGGTGTTCTTATGATTAATGGTGTAAGCCAGCTTTTTTAAACCCCAGCTTTCTTCATTGATTATCTTGGCACCATTATCTTGCAAAACTTGCTTAAATTTACCTGCGGTATCCTTCATCTGCTCATCAGACAAAACGGGAGTAAGTATGAATACCGTCTCGTAATTTTTTAACATAGGTTTAACTGTTTTTTTAAAGAACTGCAAAACTAATAGCTTTGTAGTTAAAAGCCAAACTATGTGTGGAAGATATAGCATTGCAGCTCCCACTGAAAGCCTGGAAGAGGGCTTCCAGGCGAAAGTCCCCCCCAAATACCAGCCCCATTACAACGCAGCCCCAACGCAGCGCCTTCCGGTAGTACTAAATAAACAGCCCGGAACCATGAGCCTGCCGGTTTGGGGCATAGTGCCCAAATGGGCTAAAAGCCCTAACCAGCGGTTAATCAATGCCCGGGCAGAAACGATTGCCGAGAAGCCAACCTTTAAAAAATCGTTCCATAACCGGCGTTGCCTGGTACCGGCCAACAGCTACTACGAATGGCAAAAGCTACCGGGAGGGAAAAAGCAGCCGTACCGGATTTACGATCCAGGCAACAACCTGATCAGCTTTGCCGGGTTATGGGAAGTACATCCGGAAGAAGGCCCGGCATTCATCATTGTTACTGTAAATGCCCCCGATAAAATAAGCAGTATTCACGACCGCATGCCGGCCGTGCTTGAACCCGAAGCTCGTGAACTATGGCTGAGTGATACCGAAGATTACGAAAGCCTGCAGGCTATTTTGCAACCTTACCGTGAAAACTCCCTCCAGGCCGACCCGATATCTACTAAAGTAAACAATGTGCGGAACGAGGGCGAAGAACTTTGGAAACAACTGTAGGGCAAACACAAATAATTACCCTTGCGATTGTTCGTCGGTGTTGTCCTGCTGTTCAGTATCAGTAGCGTTTTCTTCTTCTTTGGAAAACACCTCCGGTATTTCGCGCATTAAAATACGGTACCAGGTAATTAACTTCTTGATATCGGAAGGGTATACCCGATTTTCGTCGTGCTCGGGCAATACATGCTTCAGAAACGCCCGGTACTCATCGGCATCGGACTTGCCGTCTAAGCCAGGATCATTTCCAAATTCGTCGTGGATTTTCTGCAGCACTTCACCAACGCTAACCGACCCTTCCGAGTCGGTAGTGTAGATCGACACATCTTTCAGTGCCGACACCCGA
Organism: uncultured Roseivirgaceae bacterium; assembly: GCA_964542855.1. Classification (GTDB taxonomy): domain Bacteria; phylum Bacteroidota; class Bacteroidia; order Cytophagales; family Cyclobacteriaceae; genus CAZIWJ01. The sequence goes on along the minus strand of CAZIWJ010000094.1, from coordinate 6,375 downwards.
TGGCTGGCACCTACTACCATTTTTTTCTTCTGCTTGTCGAGCGACTCCACGATGACACCGTTCTTGGTCGGTTTCATGATTTTAAAAAGGCCGCCTTTTCCGGCGATAGAGGCGATATCGGTCAAATCCATAGTACTATCACAGTTCAATTTAGAGGTGCAAATTTAGTACTCCTTGTAAGGCTTGCAATAAAAAGTTAGCCCGTTATTTCCCGGTTAATGCCGCGAATGTAACGAATAATATCTTCTCCCCCCTGTTTTTTGGTAGCCGAGGAAGTGAACATGGGGGGTAGATCTTCCCAGGTTTGTGCCATAGCCTCCTGGAAAACCAGGATGTTTTCCTGCAGTTCGTGCGGTTTTACCTTGTCAGCTTTGGTGAAAATGATGGAGAGCGGAATTTGTTTTTCCCCGGCCCAGTTTAAAAAAGTGAGGTCTATTTCCTGCGGCGGCAGGCGCGAATCGATAAGCACAAACAGGTTCAGCAATTCCTTTCTTTTCAGCAGGTAATCGCGCACCATTTTACTCCAGTCTAATTTTTTGGTTTTACTCACCTTGGCCCAGCCGTATCCGGGTAAGTCGACCAGGTACCACTTCTCATCAAATAGAAAGTGGTTAATCAGCTGGGTCTTGCCGGGGGTGCCCGATACTTTGGCCAACTTGTTCCGGTTAGCCAGCATGTTCAGCAGCGACGATTTTCCTACGTTCGACCGTCCGATGAAGGCATATTCCGGTTTGCCATCTTGCGGGCACTGATCTAGCCGGGCACTGCTTTTTACAAAGGTTACTTTTTTAACGGGCGATCCACTCATTCGGCACTAATTTGAAACAGGGGTTTTTTACGGGCATTCAGGCTATCGATGCCAGATAACAGCTTATTTTCTTCCATCAGTTCGTTTTGCATAATCGTTTGCTCGTCGTACCGGATTCTTCGGAATAACACCTGGTTGCGGGCTTCGAGTATTTCGTCGACCAGTTGTTTCATGAGTGGATAATCCCCGAACTGCGGATGCGTTTCGGCATATAACAGTACCGCATCGGTTGTGGCCTGGGTGGCAGAGTCGTACTGGTCAATAACATCATCGTCCCTGATATTTTCTCTGGTGTAGCGGTAATTTTTCAATCCTTCAACCAGTTTATAAAGGGTATCCAGCTTTGCTTTGCTGTAGTTATCGGTATACCGGATTTCATCGAGCAGGCGGCGCATGTTGAAAAACATATTTTCTTCTTGTTTTTCCATGGTGTTCCATATCACATTTGCGCTGTCCTGGGCGGTTACGTAAGCCTGAATCAGCGAATCCCGGCGAGCCGACTCGGCCGTTAGTACAGTTTTGTTCCTATTACCGGAAGGCTGGCAGGCAATGGCAGCGATAAATAGGATAACAAAAAATAATCTAAATAGCATAGGGTTAGTTAAAGATTATAAAGGTACAAAGAAACCGACTTATGAATACTCAGCAATACATCAGCAAAATTAGCACAATTTTTTATGCCATTGTAGGTGGCCCGCTGATGTTATTTTCAATCATTTACTTGCGGTTTAAAAGTGAACGCGGCGGCTTAATTGAATCGTTTCCGGAAGATATCACCCCGGTGTGGCATATTCTATTTCCACTTGCTGCGTTACTAGCTGTCATTGCTGCTTACGTATACTATCACCGGTTGAAAAAGCAAATATTACCTGCTGAAGATCACGAAATTAAGCTAAAAAAATTCTACCAGGCTTCGCTTGTTAAGTACAGTATTCTGGCAATAGCTAGTTTACTCATGATTGCCAGCCTTTACGTAACTACTGAAAAAATATTTGCAGCCGGTTATGCAATAGTACTGGTGGTATTCTCCCTTAACCGCCCCACACCCTACCGCATTAAAAAAGATGGCAAGCTCAGTGAGGAAGAACTGAACACGTTGTACGAGTAGGGTAACCATTCATCTTTGTATTCCCCCGGGAAAGCCTGTTCGGATCAATCCGTTCCTAAACAATTTCCTTTTTTATGTTCAGATCATTTAGGTTGTTCATGTCGAATTGTTATTTCTTCAGGCCGTAACGGCTTAAGTTAGCTATGCAAAGCTGTAATCCTTACGGGTTCTACATGACAAATGAAGCCAAAGCATTATTTTATCCGTAAAATCACTTCCCAAAATACACGGCAATTCGTTAATTATCTACTGAAATTAATAATACTAACGCCTGAAACAGCATCAACGCCATGCACACTGTTTTAATCTTTTTCTTTCTATTGCTGGCCGGGGCAGCCCAGGCCCAGGATTATGAAAATGCCCAGGCCGTAATTGAGTACGATAAGGGAAACAGCTTTTTTTTCATTACCGATGATGTATTTACCATCAATAACCGCTTCTTCCAGTCTACCCCCCAGCAGTTCAGAATCCGATTTACCCGCGATAAACAGGTAACCATTAAGCAGTCGGCTGCTATTTCCCGGTACCGGGAGTGGAGCCGGGAATTTTATCGCGACGGGCAGGGCAATGCCGAAGTGGTGCTCGATTTTAAGGTAGAAGTATCCGGGCCCGATGGAACCACTACTTACACCCTGAAGGATTTAACGGAAACCCAGACCTCCGACCGGCTGGTTACCAAAAGGCTTATCATCCCTAACCTGGCAGCAGGCAGCACCATTACCTACCATTACGTGCTGGAAACACCGTTTATTTACCGCCTGCCCGACTGGAAATTCCAGGGTCTCGATCCGGCCCGGTACAGCGAATACGAACTGCGGTTACCTCCTTTCTACGAATATACCTTTCAATTACAGGGAGTAAATACCCGTAGCCTGGACGTGAAAGAAGCCAAAGTTGACGACAAAAAGCGGAAGTTCGGTAACGCAGGCGAGTACTTCGGTAAAACCGTGGGGGGCATAGAATTTCAGGATGTTATTCAAACGTTCGGGCTAAAAGATGTACCGGCTTTTACCGATACGGCTTACATTGCCAGCGTAGATAACCACCTGATGGGTATCGATTTCCAACTGAACGTAATTAACCAGTCTAACGGCAGCTCGAAAAGGGTATTTGCCACCTGGAATGAAGTCATTGACCGGCTGGATTCCGATAGTGATTTTGGAAAGTACCAGAAGAAAGCCGGCCGGAAAAGCCGGAGTGTTGTTCGTTCGTTGAACCTTCCCAGCGATAAAACAAAAGCGGCGAAGCAGGTTATTGATTACATTAAAAACCGGTTCCGCTGGAATGGATACTATTCGCTATATGCTTCCGGGAAAGCAAAAGATGTGCTGAACAGTAAACGGGGAAACTCGGCCGACATTAACCTGCTGCTTACAGCCATGCTACAGGAAGCCGGTATTAAAGCCTTCCCGGTCGTAATCAGCACCCGGGGCCACGGCGCGGTAACCAAAGGCTATGCCAGCGAAGAAACGTTTAATCACGTTATCGTACAGGTATACACCGATAGCGAGCAGTATTTTCTAACTGATGCCACAGCTAAAGATGTGTACTACAATTACCTGTTGCCCCAAAGCATTAACGGGGAAGGATTGCAGGCCAACGGGGTAGCCCCGGTATGGGTGCCGGTAGCGGCCAGCACCGGGGCTACGGAAAAGGTTGAACTTACCCATGAAACTGAAAACAACCAACTTACCACCCGGCTTACCCTTCAGGCCGACGGCTACGCCGCCTGGGAGCTCTGCAATCAACTGGAAAACAAAACGGTAGAAAGTTACCTCAGCCGGCAGGGACTGGGAAAAACAACTGTACATGAAATAGATTCTGCGGAAACCATGCGGGTAAATATTGAGTCGGTTCACACACTAAAAGCAGGGGCATCAGCAAACGAACTATCTATTCGCCCGTTTGCCGGCCTTCCCCTCCAGCAAAATTTGCTTCAACAGGATAATCGGGAAATTCCGGTAGACTTTATCTATTCGCGACGCAAAGAATTTAAAGCAACCATCCAAATACCCGCGGGCTTATCGGTGCAGGCCCTTCCCGAAGCAGTAGACATCGATAACGAACTGGCCCAGTTGAAATTGCAGCATGAAGTTACGAACGAAGAAGTGCTCGTACAGGCCGTGTACCACTTTAAGAAAGGGGTGTACACCTCATCTGAATACGCCCGGGTTAAATATTACCTGGGTATCATTGCCGACCGGTTCAATCAGCCTGTGAAACTGTCAACATCAACTGAAATAGAAGAATAACCGGTAGGCCAGGATTTCCTTCGGCCGGTTGCAATACTTAACAGAAACATAAAACCCGCTTAAATTGTGGGTTTTTTTTAAAAACTGTAAATTATGCGCGTTAAGCAGTGTCTGGTCGCTAATAATTCGTCTTAAACGGCAAATAAACTCAGTAAGCAACTGGTACTGCGCGGTAATGTAAGGTAAATTCTGTTTAAAGCACGCAGCGGTCTGCACTGCGTATTGGTACTTGTTTTATGACAAAAGAAAAAAGTAAGGCACTCGAACCAACGGTTTGTCCCATCGTTCGGTCGATCGAGGAAATTGGTGACAAGTGGACGCTGATGATTTTAAGGGAAAGCTTTTTCGGGGTAAAGCGCTTCGACGACTTTCAGCAGGGACTAAAAATCTCCAAGTCGGTGCTCACCAACCGGTTGAATAAACTGGTTACAGCCGGTTTATTGGAAAAGCAGGCTTACCAGGAAGAAAATACCCGCACCCGTTACGAATACGTGATCACCGATAAGGGTGCCGACCTGCAAATGCTCATGGTAGCCCTGCAGAATTGGGGAAATAAACACCTGGTGAAAGAAGGAGAGGAAACCATTGCGCTGCAGGAAAAAAAAGGCAGTAAGGAAGTAAAGCTACGCCTGCTTAACAGCAAAGGTAAAAAAGTAAAAACCGAAAAACTCCGCTGGAAACGCATGGTGAAGGGTGCCTGACTAAGGGTGCCTGACCAGGGGTGCCTGACCAGGTCACGGTAGATTCGGTTCAGCGGAAAAAGTTGCCAGCGGTTCATAGCACGATCACCAATCCGGGTGCGTGAGTAGAGGCGGGCGTATAGTAGAGTGATAAGATAATTTAATGGTGACTTACTTACCCGGATATAACGCACGCTGCCGTGGGCGGCTCATGTGTTAGCATAAACGCAATTTTTTGCCGCGTGCGATGCACAAATAATTTGTGGCCCGAGTGCTACAGGCCGGGAATATAGATGATTGCTCTGTTTAGGCAGTTGGTATAAGCAGGAAAACACCAATTGGTAACTGACCGGAAGTTCCGCTTAAGTTTAATCGTGGCCGCTTACCAGAACGTAAAAACGGAAGCCGGAACAGGTAATGTAGTTATGAGGGTTCCCCAAAAAAAAATGAACCTCAACAGCCTTGAAAACAACCCCGGTTTTGTTTAAAAAAGTACGTAAAGCCATTATTTGCATCCCGGGTCCGGTAAATTAAAGAAAACAACCTATTTTTAACGGTGTTTACAATTGATAATCATTTTTGCCTGGGTCATTGAATGGAGCAAGAAAAAACAATCTACTATCACGTAGGACTTGAAAAAACAGGGTCAACCTTCCTTCAGAATAACGTTTTCCCCTATTTTAAAGGAGTAACCTACCTGCCCAAAAAAAATTATAAGCATTTCCTTAACCACTCTCCTGATTATCCTGCGGGTAACTACCTGGTTACCCATGAACTGAATGTGAATTTTAAAAAGGAAACCCGGTTATTCCGGCAGCAGGTAGAGGGCCGGGTGTATCCGGTTATTTTTCTCAGAAAACAGAAAGACTGGCTGGTATCGCAGTATAAGCGATACCTTAAAAACGGGCACACTTCTACCATATTTCACTTTTTTGATCCGGAGAACCCCAACAGCTCCGAACTGAATGCCGATGCACTCGATTTTTTCGACAAGGTGGTTCACCTGGAAAAAACTTTCGGTGTTCAACCTAAAATTATCTTTTACAGGAATTTCAAGGAAGACGCGAAAAGTGTAGTGGAAGACCTGGCTGCCTACATGAGTGCCACTATAGATATTAACCGGATTAATTTCAGGCCGCAGCACACCGCTTATTCTGTACGTCAGTTGAAATTTTACCTCTGGCTCACTGGCAAACTGAACTACCACCCAATAAAGCGAAAAAAGTGGTTCCGGTACCCGATGCTGCACCTGGCTAAGGTGGTGCCAGCCGTTGTATTTAGTAATGTAGACTGGATTACGGACGAATACCTGCGTAAAATTGATGAGCGGTACGCTAACGACTGGGAAAAGTGCGTTAGCTATACCCAGAAACGAAGGGAAATAGAAGTTTAGCCCGACTTTAAAATTTTTCAGATTGCGAAAAGCTGTTCAACTAAAAATAACACGTATTTATTAATTTAATTTTAACGTCGGTTTAAAAACGGGATGTTAAATACTTAAAAAACGCTTTATGAATCGCACTGAAG
>CAZIWJ010000093.1:0-12524 GCA_964542855.1 uncultured Roseivirgaceae bacterium | reverse complement strand
GGTTGGCTTCTTCGGAAAACTCGCGGAGCATATCTTCCAGGGTGGTGGTAAACCCTTTTTTAGGCCGGGAGGGTTCTTTGGTAGTTTGGGATCTGGAGCCGGATTGCTCAGGCTGCCGGGTTCGGGCAGTGGGTTGCGTACGCTGCGGTGAGGAACGCTTAAAAGGCTTTTCGGTCGCGGGTTGTTCTTCGGCCGAAGACTGCTTTTTTTGGCCCGGATTGCGCTGTTTGTCTTTACGTTTATTCCGTAAATAGCGGCTCAAAGTGTACAGTAACCCGAAGGCTACGTAAATGATAATCTGAATAATATCTTCCATAAAAAGCAGGAATTGGTCTGTAAAATCAACCGAGCTCCCTATATTCGTGGCTCGATAATTTTTTCCACTCATTTTAAACATGAACGCCTTGTTCATGCAGGCACAAAAGTAATAATACAATCGCCGCCGTACGAATATATGGAATTAAGTAGATTAGAACTGAAGGGATTTAAAAGTTTTGGTGACCGCATAACTATTAATTTCGACAGTGGCATTACCGGTATTGTAGGTCCGAACGGATGTGGTAAGTCGAACGTGGTCGATGCTATCCGCTGGGTGCTAGGTGAACAGAAGAGCCGCGCCCTGCGATCCGATAAGATGGAAAACGTAATTTTCAACGGAACGCGAAAGCGGAAAGCTACCCAACTGGCCGAAGTTTCGCTTACCTTCAATAATACTAAAAACCTTCTGCCAACGGAGTATACACAGGTAACCATTACGCGTCGTTACTATCGTAGTGGAGAAAGTGAATACCTTTTGAACGGAGTTACCTGCCGGCTGAAAGATATTACCGGGCTGTTTATGGATACCGGTATTGCCTCGAATAGCTATGCGATTATTGAGCTAAAGATGATCGATGATATCTTGAACGATAAAGATAACTCACGACTCAGCTTATTTGAGGAAGCAGCCGGTATCAGCAAGTTTAAAATCCGCAAGAAAGAAACTCTGCGTAAACTGGAAAGTACGGATGCTGATCTGGACCGGGTGGAAGACCTGATTTACGAAATAGAAAATAATTTGAAATCGCTGGAAAAGCAGGCCAAACAGGCCAACAAGTATTTCAAGATGAAAGATGAGTACCGGGCACTTAGCGTAGCCATGGCGCGGGTCACGGTACGTACGACAAAAGAGGCGCTGGAGCGGGTTCAGCGGCAAATGAGCGTAGAGGAAGATAAAAAAATACGGATAGCAAGAGAGCAGAACAACCAGGCTGCTGCGATTGAGGCGGCCAAAAAAAACTTGCTGGAAAAAGAAAAAACGCTGTCTTCAAGACAGAAAGCCCTGAACGAGCTGGTTGAAAGTATTCGGGAGCAAGAGAGTAACGAACGGGTAAGGCAGGAAAAAATTAATAACCTCACCCGCCAGAAAGAACAACTGGAGCAGCAGATTACCAACGATCGGCAGCAGGTAGAGGAACTCGAGCGATCGCTGAAAGCCCTTCGCGAGCAGGAAACACAACTCGATGATGAATTTGGTGAGCAGCAGGAAAAAGTAGGGGAGCTAAAGGCATCATACGAAAATAGCACGCAGCGAACGGCCAGCTTAAAGGCACGCCAGGAGGAACAGGAAAAGCAGTTTGCTGCCAGTCGCGAGAAAGTATACAACTTGCAGAAAGCGCTGGAAATTAAACAGGTGCAGTTGGGGCAGCGCAAACAGGTACTGGAGAAGGCCAGCAGCGACGATACTTCACAAACCAACCAGTTAGTGATGCTGGAAAAAGAGGCCTTATCGCTGAATAACCAGATTGAAGAGAAGAAGCAGGAACTGGCGGAAAACCAGCAAGCAGAGGGTCGGTTAAACGATGAAATTACGGCTGTTCAGCAGCAAATTGAAACTGTAAGGGAAAGCCGGGCCAAAGCATCGCGAACTAAAGATCGGTTGCAGAACGAATATAACCTTACCAAGTCGATGGTTGAAAACCTGGAAGGGTTTCCGGAAGCAGTGAAGTTTTTGAAGAAAAATAGCAGCTGGGGAAAAGATTTACCCCTTCTATCGGACGTTATTAGCTGTAAAGAGCAATACCGTACCTGCATTGAGAATTACCTGAGCCAGTACATGAATTACTACATTGTTCCGCAGCGTAAACAGGCGGTCGATGCGGTTAATTTGCTTATCCAGTCGGCCAAAGGCAAAGCTAATCTATTTGTTGCCGAGCGCATGAACGGCTTTAAGGCAAAAGCGTTAAAAACATTTCCGCGTACGGTGCCAGCCCTTTCGGTGGTGGAATACGAAAAGCAGTTTGCTCCGGTAGTAGAATACGTGCTTCAGGACGTTTACATCCTGGAGGAAAACTTTACCCAGATTCCTGAAGATTCGGAAGCTACGTTTGTGAGCCACGACGGAAGCCTGATTCAATATCCATACAGCGTTGGGGGCGGTTCGGTTGGTTTGTTCGAAGGTAAAAAGCTGGGTAGAGCTAAAAACCTGGAGAAGCTGAAAAGCGAGCTGGAAATACTGGAGCAGCGGCGCCAGAAACAAAAGGAACAACTGGCAGAGCTGGATAAAAAGCTGCAGGCTACCAGGGAAAAATCACTTCAAAATAAAATAAACGAGGTAACGGATGAACTGGCTGAACTGAAAGAAGAATACGTGGGGGTAAAAACCCGCTACGATCAGTTGAACGAAACCATTATCCGATCCAAAGAAAATATTGAGGATACCCAAAACAGCATTTTGCAACTCAACGAGGAAATTGAGGAGTTAGCCCCCCAACTCGAAGACGAGGAAGCTACCATGGAAGGGATGCAGGAAAACCTGCACGACATAACCGAACAACTGGAAACTGAAAATGCAGTGCTCAGCGAGCGGTCTTCTGTTTACAATCGGGAAAATATAAAGCTTTATCAACTGGAAAATCGGCTTACTGCCTTACAACAGGAAATTTCTTTTAAGGCCAAGCAGTACGATGAGCTGAGTGATAAGCTGAGTAAACAAACGGCTGAGCTGGAAAATTCATCCCGGAGCTACGAAGAGCTTCAAACCAGTAAGGGGGTAGATTCAGAGGCTTTGTACGAACGTTACGAGGAGAAAGACCGAATGGCAGCCGCGGTGAACGAAGCCGAGCGCAACTATTACTCGCAGCGGGGTGAAATTTCAGAGCTGGAAGAGAAAACCCGTGAATTTTCACGAGAACGGGAAAATGCTGAAACGGTGATTCTGGAGAGCAGCCAGAAAATATCGGAATACAAACTTCAGCTGAACAGTGTTAAGGAACGTTTATCGGTAGAATTTGAACTAGACCTCGACGAACTGCTAAAAGAAGAGGCAGACAACGACCTGGTGTATTTAACCGAAGAGGAGTTGAGGTTGCGCATTGAAAAGACACGCGACCAGATGAAGAAAATGGGCCAGGTTAACCCGATGGCCATGGAAGCCTATAATGAAATGAAGGAACGTTTCGACTTTATTTCACAGGAAAAGAACGACCTTGAACAAGCCAAGGAATCGCTGCTTACTACCATACAGGAAATTGATGAAGTGGCCCGGGAAAATTTTCTGAAGGCGTTCGAGGAAATTAAGGCCAATTTCCTGGATGTATTTCGTACGCTGTTTACGGAAGAAGATGACTGTGACCTGCGCCTGTCGAACCCCGATCAGCCTTTGGAATCGAGTATTGATATCATGGCCAGGCCCAAGGGTAAAAAGCCACTAACTATTAATCAGCTTTCAGGTGGAGAAAAAACGCTGACTGCCATTTCCCTGCTTTTTGCCATTTACCTGCTGAAGCCGGCGCCTTTTTGTATTTTCGATGAGGTAGATGCCCCGCTCGACGATGCCAATATTGATAAATTTAACAAGATCGTAAAGCGATTCTCTAAGGATTCCCAGTTCATTATTGTTACTCACAATAAAAGAACCATGAGCAGTACCGATGTTATTTACGGGGTAACCATGATTGAGCAAGGCATTTCCAGCGTGGTTCCGGTAGATTTGCGGGAACTGGCCTGATGTTACATTGCCATTGCTTTTGAAGCTAGTATATTTGCTTTCAATATTAACGATAAATACAATATAGGGATGTACAGAAGTCATACCTGCGGAGCACTTCGCAAAGATCATTTGAATGAGGAAGTAATGTTGAGCGGATGGGTGCAGCGGGTGCGAGATAAAGGTGGGCTGGTTTGGATTGACCTTCGCGACCGGTACGGCATTACCCAGCTAATTATGGAAGAAGGGGTTACCGATGAAGAAGTACTGAACCGGGCCCGTAAACTCGGGCGCGAATTCGTTATCCAGGCTACCGGCCTGGTAGTTGAGCGGTTATCTAAAAACCCCAACATTCCTACTGGTGATATTGAAGTAAAAGTAGCAGGGTTAACGGTACTGAACTCATCGAAAGTGCCTCCTTTTACGATTGAAAATGACACCGACGGGGGAGAGGAGCTAAGGATGCAATACCGCTATCTGGATTTGCGACGGGCTTCCGTACGCGATAATATTATTTTGCGCCACAGGCTGGCGCAGGCTACCCGTACTTACCTGGACCAGCAGGACTTTCTGGAAGTAGAAACGCCGGTCCTGATTAAAAGTACCCCGGAAGGTGCCCGTGATTTTGTTGTTCCTTCCCGCATGCATCCGGGTGAGTTTTATGCCCTGCCCCAATCGCCCCAGACTTTTAAGCAGCTATTAATGGTTTCGGGCTTCGACCGGTATTTTCAACTGGTTAAGTGTTTCCGCGACGAAGACTTGCGGGCCGATCGCCAGCCGGAATTTACCCAGATCGACTGCGAGATGACATTCGTTACCCGTGAAGAGGTGCTGTTTACCTTTGAAGGGCTTACCAAATACTTATTTCAGCGTGTTATTGGGGTTGAGTTGCCTGATTTTCCTCGAATGAGTTATGCCGATGCCATGAAACGCTACGGATCGGATAAACCAGATACCCGGTTTGGAATGGAGTTTACTGAACTGAATAAACTGGCCCAGGGCAAAGAATTTAAGGTTTTTGACGATGCGGAACTGGTGGTTGGTATTAAAGCCCCCGGCTGTGGCAATTACACCCGAAAACAACTCGATGCACTCACTAACTTTGTAAAACGCCCACAGGTTGGAGCCAAAGGACTAGTTTATGTGAAGTGTAATAATGATGGTAGCTTTAAATCATCGGTAGACAAGTTTTTCGATCAGGAAGATTTAGGCCAGTGGGCGAATGCCTTTGAAGCTAACCCTGGCGATTTAATCCTTGTCCTGGCCGGTGAGGCTGAGGCAACCCGAAGGGCGTTGAACGAACTGCGTTTGCACATGGGCAGTGAGCTGGGCTTAAGAAATAAAGATACCTTTAACCCGCTTTGGGTAGTAGACTTTCCGCTACTGGAGTGGGATGATGACACCCAGCGTTTTTACGCCATGCACCATCCGTTTACTTCACCTAACCCCGATGATTTGGATAAACTAGACAGTAAACCGGGCGAAGTAAGAGCTAATGCTTACGATCTGGTAATTAACGGGGTGGAAATTGGAGGAGGCTCGATTCGTATTTCTGACCGAAACATTCAGCAGAAAATGTTTGAAGTACTGGGTTTTACCAATTCAGAAGCCAGGGAGCAGTTTGGTTTTTTGCTCGATGCCTTTGAATATGGTGCACCACCGCACGGCGGAATAGCCTTTGGTTTCGATCGCCTTTGTGCCCTGATGGGTAAGCTGGATTCGATCCGTGATTTTATTGCTTTCCCCAAGAATAATGCTGGCCGTGATGTTATGATTAACTCTCCATCGGCAATACATGGCGAACAGTTAAAAGAACTGGGGCTGGATATTAAGGTTGATAAAAAATAAGGTTAAATTACTTATAAAAATTTAACAGATTACCAGGAGAGGCTTCCGGGGTTTCGGCACAGGATATCGTTTCCCTTTAACCGGGACTTAACATCCAGGCCGGATCTGCTTACTTATCATCAAGGAGACTTAGCAACTCGCTCACTTCGGTTTTTTTGTCGGTATCGCCTAATTGTTCAAATGATACGGTGAGGTTACGCAGTACACGACGAATAATATCGAGGTTGGTACAGGGTTCGAAAAATTCAGGAGAAGGGGGGAGTTTAAGCTTCTGGATGTAGTCTTCAATTTCATTTCGCGAGAAAATGAGCCCCTGGTTAAAAGGGTTGATGTAAAACTGGTTATCATCGGATTTGTAGGTTAACACAAAGAGATTGGGCAGGTTAACCCCGTAAACCGGCATTTTCAGTCGCTGGGCAATTAACATATACACTACACTCAGGGAAATGGGATTTCCTTTTTTGCTTTCCATTACTACGTTAATCATGGAATTCCCCGGTGCGTGAAAGTTTTTGGTATTAGAGGAAAACTTCAGCTTGTTAAAAATAACGCTGTTAAGAATTCTTATCTGATCAACCGCCGGAAGGTCAGATTTAAACTCTAGCCATATTTCGTAATAAATCTGCTCAAGTTGTTGCCGGATAGAATTAGGGTCCAGGTCAGGGTACTGGTAGGAGGCGATCAGGCACATGCCGGTTAGTAAATCGTCTTGCTCATTATGGTACCAGTTATCGAGATTAGCTTTCAACTGCTCAAACTGCAACTCGTGGATCAGGTCTTCGATTTTTTTCTGAACAATAGGATTAAAACTTTTTTCCCATTCTGCTTCCAGCACCGGTATGATGGGATTACCAAAAGACCGTATTTTTTCTTCTACATGTTGAGAAACTTCATTATCCTCGTCCTCTAAAAGGGATATAAGTGCCTTAATTTCTTTGCTATTCATACTCTTGAAAATACTGATTTAACCAACAGGTTCACTGGGCTTAACGGCTTAAGAGAAAAAGAAGTGCCGATTTTCTGAAGATCTTATTTTTTATCTTTACCTCCAAATACCGATACGTTTACATCGGGAATGTACTTGTCGGGCGTATTGCGAAATTCGTTGAGGATGAGATCTAAATTACGGGCAGCGCTGTTCAGGTTATTGTAGAGGGAATCATTGTTAACGAGTTTCCCGGCCGTACCTTCGCCGTTATTAATCTTGGCCAGGATTTCATCCAGGTGCTGCAGCGATGAATTAGTTTTATTCAGGGTAGCCTGTAATTCCAAACGAGAAAGGCTATCGCCTAGCGTTTTGTAACTGGCAAGTAAGGGGCCGATCCCTCTTTCCGAGTCTTTCAGGATATGAGAAATATCGTTCAGGTTGCTGGAAAGCAAGCCAATATCCGACCGGGTTTTGCGCAAGGCTACATCAGCATCTTTAATCAGCGTTTCGATACCTTCCTCAATGTTGGTTGCACTGTCTTGCAGAGTATTGAATTTAGCAATCGAGTTTTTGAGGCTGTCTACCACAGGAAGTGCTGTTTCAGTGAGTAAATCAATTATTCCTTTCTGGACACGGGATTTAATGGTGTCACCTCCGCTAAGCGGTTTGTTAATGTTACCGGCATTTAGTTCAATAGAACTGCCACTGGTAAAACTACTGATAAGCGTAGCTACTGCACCTTCCCCTACAATAACCCCGCTTTCTACGTCAACAGTAACCAGCATCCTGTTTTCTTCAGCCTGAATGAGTTTAATATTGCTTACTCTACCTACCTGAAAGCCATTAATGGTTACCTGGTTAGATGTTGTGAGTGAACCGATGTTATTGTAAATGATGTAATAGCGATTCAGATTAGAAAAAATGGAGGACCCTTTTAAAAAGTTAATTCCAAAATAAAAGAGAACAATCGCTGTAACCGTAAGGATACCTACTTTAATTTCTTTAGAAAACTTCACGTTGATCGTTTAGTTCATTGATTCAATTTCTTCCTTATAATTCCGAAATGCACGGAATATGCCTGATGCAATATACGTCTGGCCCAGCTCATCGTTCAGGTATTGCTCTTCTTTGTTATTGCTGAGGAAGCCAACTTCAATTAAAACGCTGGGCATAGAGGTACGGTAAAGTACCCAGAAACCGGCCTGTTTTACCCCCCGGCTTTTTCTTTTTACCCTTCTTTTGAACTGGGCCTGGATGTTATTGGCAAGTTTAAGGCTATTCGTCAGATATGCATACTGATAAAGAGAAAAAAGCATATCCGATTCCGGTGATTCCGGGTCGAACCCTTCGTAAGTTTCCCGGTAATTATCTTCCATCAGTATAACAGAATTTTCTTTTTTTGCCACCTGAAGGTTTTCCTTAAAGGTATGGGGGCCCATTACAAAAGATTCGGTTCCGTGTACGGTTTCATCGTTTACGGCGTTAGCGTGTATAGATAAAAAAACATCGGCATTTTCCCGGTTAGCAATTTTGGGTCGCTGGTTGAGAGGGATAAAGGTATCGTCGTTACGGGTATATATTACTTTAACATCAGGAATGTTTTCTTCGATATATTGTCCTACTTTTAAGGCTATTTTAAGACAAATTTCTTTTTCTTCTGAAATTTTGCCAATACTACCCGGATCTTTACCTCCGTGACCGGCATCGATGATAACCGTATCTACCTGGTATTCTTTTAAACCTAAATTAGTGAACGAAGCCAGTATTAGAACCAGCGAACACCAAGTAATAAAGATTATATTTCTCATACTACTTAGCGGTTTTTGATATGTCTTCTATTTTTGCGTAAAAATGTATCATTTTTTGTTAAAGTGAAACGCGATTGGCCACATTAAAGTACATTATTTCCTGTGTTATTGCTTTTTTCATTATGGGCAATGCATTTTCGCAGGAAATTAAAATAGAAGGGAATATACCGTTGCCGGCCGATACGCTACCTCCATCCCCTGCCGATAGTTTACCAACGCTGTTGCCCGATTCCTCTGCTACGGCTCTACCCGATTCTACGGGACTACCTTTAGATTCCAGCCGGGCTTCTTACGATAGCGACATAGAAACCACTATTAACTACAATGCCAAAGATTCCATGTATTTCGATGTAGTTAACAAGCGAATTTACCTGTACGGGGATGCGGAGATCGATTACGGGGAAATAAACCTGAAAGCAGCGGAAATAACTATCGACTGGGCTGAAAACACTCTTACGGCCAAAGGCCGAAAAGATTCCACCGGTGCATTACTGGGCCGCCCGATATTTATAGATGCGCAGGATAAGTTCGAGACTGAGGCGATCAAGTATAATTTTAAAACGAGAAAGGCCATTATATCGGGGGTAACTACTGAACAGGGGGAGGGCCTTGTTTATGGAAATACCGTTAAGAAAAATGAGCGCGACGAGGTGTTTATTAACAAAGGCTGGTACACCACCTGCGACTGTGAACCGGGTGAAGTACCCGACTTTTATATTAAATCAAGCAAATTGAAATTAATACCCGGCGATAAGGTGATATCCGGCCCTTTCCACATGGTGATTGCTGACGTACCCACGCCCCTGGGACTGCCTTTCGGGTTGTTCCCTATTCCCAAGCGAAAGCAATCGGGCATCATTGTTCCTGCTTACGGGGAAGAGCGGGAACGAGGTTTCTTTTTACGTAACGGGGGTTATTATTTTGCTATAAACGATTACATCGACCTTACGCTGCTGGGAGAAATATATTCAAAGGGCAGTTACGGAGTAAATGTTTCTTCTTCTTACTTTAAGCGATACGCTTACCGGGGTAGCCTTAATTTTCGCTATAATCGGTTTAGGACGAACACCGACGGAAGTAATCCCAACGAATCGAACGATTACCGGCTTACCTGGAACCATACGCCTCAATCGAAGGGAAACGGTCGGTTTTCAGCTTCTGTGAATATTGCCACCAGTAGTTTTAACCAGAATAACCCAACCACTAATGTTAATAATAATATTAATGCTCAGTTGAGCTCTAACATTAGTTACTCACAGCGATTCCAGGGTACCCCCTTTAATGCATCGATTAATTTACGACACTTTCAGAACCTGATCACCGAGCAAATAGATGTGACCTTACCTAATTTTGCATTAAACATGAACCGGTTGTACCCATTTAAAAGTTTACCGGGGCGTAATTCAGCGTGGTACAAAAAAATTAATATTGGTTACCGGGCATCAGGAAAAAATGAAATTACGAATAAAATTAGCAGCCCACGTTTTGCGCAAACAAGCCGATTCGACCTGGCCAATCCGGAAGATTTTGTTCAAAAGGATACCATACTTTCGCTTGATGGAAATATAAATCGAATACTGGAAAATGCCCGTTTCGGCATAAGGCATTCAATCCCGGTATCGACCTCCTTTAATTTACTGAAGCATTTTACTGTAAGCCCATCTGTAAATTACGAAGAGATATGGTACCTGGAGAAGCTGGATTATTCTTACGATCGGGAAGAACAGGCCGTGCAGGTAGAAAGAATACCGGGTTTATCCCGGCTATACTCTTACAGTACCAGTGCCAGCGTTAACACCCGGCTGTATGGCTTTTACGGTTTTTCTCGCGGGCCAATTCGTGCCATCCGGCACACGTTGAATCCCAGTGTCAGTTTTAGCTACCGCCCGGATTTTTCCGATCCCAGTTTCGATTTCTTTCAGGAAGTTCAGATCGACAGCACGGGAAGAACAGAACAACTTTCCCGTTACGAAGGGTTTCTGTTCGGTGGTGCTTCCAGGGGAGAGTCTGGTTCTATAAATATGAGCCTGACTAATAACTTCGAAATGAAGATTAAAGACAAACAGGACACTACCGGTAATCCGGATGCCACCCGCAAGGTGTCTTTACTCGACAACCTTTCGCTTTCAGGAAGCTATAACATACTGGCCGATTCGTTTCAATTGAGTAATATTAATATTAATGCCAGGACCAAGCTGCTTAAAGATAAAATTAACGTAACGGCGCAGGCTACACTCGATCCCTACTATTATGCCCCCCGCGGAACAGGCAGTAACGGCGAAGTGCTGGAAGGAAAGGTTCGGGAGGACGAATTAGTCTGGACGCAGGCCAGCGATTGGCGGGATTTTTTTTCGCTGGGACAGATAACTAATGCCAGTTTATCTCTGAATACTAACTTACGTCCCAGGAACTCCAAAAAGGCAACTGAGCGGAGGGATGATATTCCTGAGGAAGAACAAGATTTTATTGATAATACCTACAACAACTACGTAGATTTCGATATTCCCTGGAGCCTAAGTTTGCGTTACACCGTACGTTATAACCGTGACCTGACCGAAGTAAGAGAAAACCGGATAACACAGTCTTTACAATTCAGTGGTGACTTAAGTATTACGCCCAAGACAAAAGTTAATTTTACGTCTGGCTATGACCTCGAGAATAAAGAGTTCACAGATACCAATATTAGTGTGTACCGTGACCTTGATTGTTTTGAAATGAGTTTTAACTGGCGACCTTTCGGCCGCTTTACTTCTTATTCTTTCCAGGTAAACATAAAATCGTCCATGTTAAAAGATTTAAAGCTGCAACGCAGGGAATCTTTCTTCGACAGGGGATTTTAAATAAAGGAGTAGCTGTTTCCAGAGGAGGAGTTAGGTACAGTTAACTAAATGGTGAGTGTGTTTAATGCTAAACTGCTTCCTGCTGAATTAAAGCGGGGAACGTTTTAAATATTATTTTTAAATCGAACCAACCGTCTCGCTCAGAGGCATAAGATACATCGAGATTTTTTCTTTCTTCTTCCGACATTTCTGATTTACCCCTTTTAGTAACCTGCCAAAGACCAGTAATGCCGGCAGGGGCAAGAAATCGTTGAGCAACACCATCGGCAGTAAGTTGCTCTGCTTCATACAGGGGGAGAGGCCGGTTACCAACGATTGACATGTCGCCAATGAGGACATTAATCAGCTGAGGTAACTCATCCAAGCTGGTATTTCTCAGAAACCTTCCGAAAGGAGTTACTCTTGGATCTTTCTTTAGCTTAAAAAAAGCAGAGTCATTATACTGGTTAAGTGCCATAAGCCGGGCTAGTTCCTGGTCAGCACCGGTTCGCATGGAACGAAATTTATAAAAGTTGAATATTTGATAACCGGTTCCCGCTCGTTTGGAAATGTAAAATACAGGCCCTTTCGACTCCAGTTTAATAATAACGGCAATGATTAATAATATCGGGCTTAGCAGGGTTAATGCCAGGCCAGAAAAGAGTACATCAAATAAACGTTTCCTGAAAGAAATTTTGTACCGACACGAAATAACCTGCTTACTCATACTATTCAGAAAAGTGTTTTTGGCATGAATTTTCTTCAAAAAGGTAATTCGTGTTAGTACTTTATCCTGGGCGTCTGATATACTGTAGATATCATCGAAGCCAAGATCGAAGGCTTGCTCACACACTGATTCAGACAATTTACCAGCAATAGCAATGATAGGAATGTAAGTACTCTTGTGATAAAGCTGGGTAAACAGGATTAACTGCTTAATAACTGAGGAAGAAAAATCCGGATCGCATAAAATAGCATAAGGTGCGACTTCACTTTTCCTCATAAAGTTCAGGGCTTCATCAACTGAATTGAATAATGTTACATTTACTTGCTTTGAAAAGTAGAAGTCTGCAACATTTCGGGCATTATTGCCAATCATGACAACAGTACCAATCACCACGGTAGATGAGTTGCCTGATGATTGGTTTTCTACT
>CAZIWJ010000092.1:0-12546 GCA_964542855.1 uncultured Roseivirgaceae bacterium | reverse complement strand
GCGCCTGAAAGCAGTTATTAAGGAGGTTACCGACTCCGATGGCCAGGTTATTCTTTTCATCGACGAAATTCATACCCTGGTAGGAGCCGGGGGGGGTGGCGAAGGTGCCATGGATGCGGCCAACCTGCTAAAGCCGGCGCTGGCCCGGGGTGAACTTCACGCTATTGGTGCCACCACACTGAAAGAATACCAAAAACACATTGAAAAGGATAAAGCCCTGGAGCGTCGTTTTCAGACCGTAATTGTAGATGAGCCCGGGGTACCGGATTCTATTTCCATTTTGCGGGGGTTAAAAGACCGCTATGAATTGCACCACGGGGTTAGAATAAAAGACGATGCCGTAATTGCTGCCGTTGAATTATCGAACCGCTACATCACCGAACGGCATTTACCGGATAAAGCCATCGACCTGATGGATGAGGCAGCTTCCAAGTTACGTATTGAAATGGATTCTGTTCCGGAAGAACTGGATGAGCTAAACCGAAAAATTATGCAACTGGAAATTGAGCGGGAGGCCATCAGAAGAGAAAACGACCAGGAAAAGGAAACCCAGTTGAACCGGGAAATTGCCGACCTTTCCGAAACCCGTAACGCCCTGAAAGGCCGATGGGAACAGGAAAAAGGAATGGTAGAGCAAATTAGAGCAGAAAAGGAAAATATTGACCAGTATAAGCTAGAGGCTGAACAGGCCGAGCGAAGCGGAGATTACGGCAGGGTGGCCGAAATCCGCTACGGGAAAATAGGCGAAAGTGAGAAAAAACTGGAAGAGCTGCAGCAGCAGTTAAAAGACAACCAGGATGCTACTTCTTTGCTTAAAGAAGAGGTCGACAATGAAGACATTGCCGAGGTAGTAGCTCGCTGGACGGGCATTCCGGTATCTAGAATGTTGCAGAGCGAACGGGAGAAGTTACTGCACCTGGAAGATCAACTGGGAAAAAGGGTTGCCGGACAAGAAGAAGCCATTACCGCGCTTTCCGACGCAGTACGGCGAAGCCGTGCGGGTTTACAGGACCCCCGCCGACCCATTGGTTCATTTATCTTCCTGGGTACCACGGGAGTTGGTAAAACGGAACTGGCAAAAGCCCTGGCCGAATTCTTATTCGATGATGAGAACAATATGGTGCGCATCGACATGTCGGAATACCAGGAGCGACATGCTGTAAGCCGTTTAATTGGGGCGCCTCCCGGCTACGTGGGCTACGACGAAGGCGGGCAGTTAACCGAAGCGGTAAGGAGAAAACCTTACTCGGTTATTCTACTGGATGAAATTGAAAAAGCTCATCCCGATGTTTTCAACATATTACTGCAGGTGCTCGATGATGGCCGGCTTACCGACAATAAAGGTCGCGTGGCCAACTTTAAGAATACCATCATCATCATGACAACCAATATCGGTTCGCAGGTAATCCAGGAACGCTTTGCCGGAATAAATGAAACTAACGTGGATTACATTCTGGAAGAAACCAAAAATGATGTTTTTGAGTTGCTAAAGCAATCGGTTAGACCAGAGTTCTTAAACCGGATAGACGAAACAATTATGTTCCGTCCCCTAAGTGAAGCCGATTTGAAAAAGATTATAAATATTCAGTTCAGGATTATCCAGGAACGCCTCAGTGAAAATGGCATAAAGATTGAAGCTTCTGAAGAGGTACTGGAATACCTTGGAAAAAAAGGTTTTGATCCACAATTTGGCGCAAGGCCACTAAAACGAGTACTGCAACGCGAAATTTTAAACCGCCTGTCTAAAGAAATACTGGCCGGTAAGGTAAGCAAAGAAGCTGTTGTAGGAGTAACAATGGGAGATGATAATACCATTGAGTTCATCAACTTAGATGAAATAACCTTCGATTAATATGCCTATTTAGTTCGATTATTCTAGCTTTGTAGGTACAAATAAAATTAGTTTTTATTTTGGGTTAGTTAGTAACTGAAAAGCATCCCGCATTTGTGGGATGTTTTTTTGTGCCCTTTTCACCCTCACCTTCTTTTTCCCCATTTCTGGAAAAGTATCCCTGTTAGAGATCTTCTGGCAGTTTCATTAGTAATTTTTCCGGCTGCTAATCAGAACGTTATGGAGTTTTAATAATTCAGAATAATTCTTGTACAGGCTAAGTGGCAGCAATACTGACTAAAATGAGCAATAGAATTAAGCACCTCCTGATTATTGATGATGATTCAATTAACAACCTCGTTTGCCAGAAAAAAGCTGAGCGATCTGGGGTGGTAAACAGGATAACTACCTGTAAAAACGTGGAAGATGCCATAACTTACCTGGTAGAAACTGCAAAACAGGATGCTGATAATATGCCTGAAGTTATTCTACTCGATATTAACATGCCGGTACATAGTGGATGGGATTTCCTGGATGCTTATCGCGACAAGCTCGATGAAAATACCAAGAACCGTATTTATATCTCCATGCTTACGTCTTCCGTAAACGAAGAGGATATATGTCGGGCCAATACTTACCAGGAAGTTAACGCTTACAACATTAAGCCGGTTAAGGAAGACGTATTCCACACAATTAGTTCTTCCCTGTAAATTTACCCGTAGCTTTCGCTAGCCAGGTAATGTTTTACGTACTCGTGCACACCATTTTCCAGTAAAGTAAACTGGCTGGAATAGCCAATAGCACGAAGTTTGCCCATTTCTGCTTCGGTAAAATATTGATAGGTACTTCTAATATCAGTGGGGGTATCGATAAACTCAATGTTTTCATCCTTACCCATGGCCCGGAACACAGCCCTGGTAAGATCCAGGAAGGTTCTGGCATTTCCGCTGCCCAGGTTATAAATACCGGAATGCTTTCTCTGGTGCATCAGGAAAATACACACTTCCACCACATCTTTTACAAATATAAAATCGCGCTGCTGTTCCCCGTCGGCAATTCCCTCCTTGTGGGAACGAAACAGCTTCATTTTTCCAGTTTTCGTAATTTGCCGGTAGGCATGGTAAACAACGGATGCCATCCTGCCTTTATGGTATTCATTTGGCCCGTACACGTTAAAGAATTTCAGCCCTGCCCAAAAGAAAGGTTTTTTTTCCCGGGCCAGTGCCCAGGTATCGAAGTCCTGCTTGGATTGTCCGTAAGGGTTAAGCGGACGTAACTGATCAATAGTAGCTTCGTTATCTGAAAATCCTTTTTCGCCCAACCCGTAAGTAGCAGCAGATGAAGCGTATACGAGGGGCAATTGCCATTGAATACACTTCTCCCACAACATTTTACTGTAATCAACATTCAATTTTTTAAAAATCTCCTGGTTAAATTCAGCCGTATCGGTACGGGCACCAATATGGAAAATAAACTCTATCTCCTGCTGGTTATCATCGATCCAGTGTTCAAGATCTTCCCGTTCTACCCGTTGAAGAATTTTCTTGTTTTCCAGGTTTCTTTCTTTTTCGGGTGCGCCAAACTTGTCGACGGCAACGATATGATTATAATTGCGATCGTTTAGTCCGGCAATAAGGTTACTACCGATAAATCCTGCTGCTCCGGTTACAATAATCATGTGGTGAAGTATTTTTATATCTTTAGCGACGCCAAAACTACTATTATTTTAAAATAATACGATGCTATGAAGTTTTTATCCGTTCTGTCCGTTCTGGTGGTTGTTCCCGTTTTTTATTCAACAATTCTTTATGCGCAGGATAGCCGCCCCCGCGACATGGGCATTGAAATTGGGGTGCTGCCCACCGGTGAGTTTAATGCCATAACCGATGTGCCCGGGGTTAAAGCAGGCCACACCACGCTAATAAAAGGCGATTCGGTAAGAACCGGGGTTACAGCTATTCTGCCCCATGAGGGGAATATTTTTCAGCAGAAAGTTCCGGCTGCAATCTACATCGGAAACGGTTTTGGCAAACTGGCCGGGTACAGCCAGGTTGAAGAACTGGGAAACCTGGAAACCCCGATAATACTAACCAATACGCTCAGTGTTCCCATAGCAGTTGATGCGCTGATTTCCTTTACGCTCGGTTTGCCGGAAAACGAAAAGGTGCGTTCAGTGAACGGGGTTGCGGGCGAAACTAACGACGGGGGGCTAAGCGATATCAGGGGACGGCACGTAAAGCAAGAACACGTAATAGCAGCAATACAAAATGCTAAGGTGGGTCCTGTAGCAGAAGGTAACGTGGGGGCAGGCACGGGCACGCGGTGCTTTGGCTTTAAAGGAGGAATAGGAACCGCCTCGCGAAAACTTCCTGAATCGCTGGGGGGCTATACGGTTGGAGTTTTGGTACAAAGTAATTTTGGTGGGGTGCTGCAGATTAATGGTTTTCCGGTAGGGGAGAAACTGGAGAAGTATCCTTTCCGGTCGGCGATTGAGCAATCGGATGGCTCCTGCATGATTGTAGTCATGACCGACGCCCCGGTATTAGCGAGAAACCTGAAAAGGATAGCTAAAAGAGCTATTATGGGGTTGGCGAAAACCGGTGGTATTGCTTCAAACGGCAGTGGAGATTATGTAATTGCGGTTTCTACCCATCGGCAAAACAGGATACCCCACCAGTTTGGGGAAGCAAGCAGGAACGTTGATGTACTGAAAAATTCAGGAATGACCCCCTTGTTTATGGCTACCATAGAAGCCACGGAAGAGGCTATTATTAACTCGCTATTTGCTGCTGAAACAACCATTACCCGCTACGGGAAAGCTGAAGCATTACCCGTGGAGAAAGTACTGGAAATGATTCAACAATAAATTTAACTAGCGTACTCGTGCTGAATTTTATCCAGGTCGTTACTGATCCGGCGAAGCAGCAGGGGGTTAGCAGTAAAAGTTCTGGAAGCCAGCATCAGTTGATAAACCATTGCCGGGCAGTCGTGCCGGATATACACCTTCATGGCCAGTTGCCAGAGGCTTTGCGCCAATTTTTCATCGTGTACAGTTTTGTTCTTCTTACCCAGCGATTGGAGCCGCAACAAAAGAGCTTCGCAGGTTTCAGGTATATCATCTTCACCCCTGTTTATCATTTCCATGGCTAATTTGGTAGTGTAATGTAGGGTATTGTAAGAAACCTGCTCGCTGTTATTTTTAATCATGTAGTTAAACATTACTGAAAACTCGAAAACTGGTTGAGGGCAATAAATTAAGTTTTGGCGTACGTTGTTACCTTTTTTAACCTAGAAAACTATCAAGATGTTCGGAATTCAAAAGGACTGAATTAAGTTTAAAAATTATTCTTATTATAAATTTAGCTATTTCACTTTCAGGCAGTGGGTTCCCTGAAAGTGAAAATTTCAGCTAAAAGGTAGTACAGCACGGTTAGGGTGGGGTTGGCGAAAGGCGTATGATGGCGTGTAAATTTTTACCAGGAACGTTGTGCCAGTTCCTTCAAATAATTAACCAGGTAAATAACATCCTCCTCTGTCCTGAACAAATTAATAAAGCAAATTCTCAACGCTGTTTTGCCGTATAAACGGGTACCGGTTAAAAATACTTTTCCTTCCTGCTCCGTAGTTTGAATAATCTTCTGGTTAAATTCTTCCAGTTGATGGGCAGAGTAAGCCCGGTTTTCATACCGGAAACAGAGCACAGACATGGGGTGGGGGGCTAAAATTTTGTACGATGTTTCCTGCTGAAGTTTATCGGCAAGCAGGGCTGTCATGGTAATATCGTGAGCAATGGCATCTTTCATGGCTTGCCTGCCAAAGTACTTCAGAGTCATCCAGATTTTTAGCGAACGAAATTCTTTTGAAAGCTCAATGGTATGGGTCGATAAATCTTTTCTGCCATCCTGCATGTCGCGCAGATAGTCGGGTAAATCAGGATCTATTGCCGGTTCATTTTTCAGCAATACCATACTGGCTTCAAAGGGTACATACAGCCACTTGTGAGGGTTAACAGCCAGCGAATCGGCTTGCGGTAATTCGCTGGCCGTATCGTGAAAGTAATCCAGGGCAGCAGCAGGTGCCCCATAGGCGCCGTCTACGTGCAACCAGGTATGGTATTGCTTAGCAATTGCTGCAATAGAACCCACCGGGTCGGTAGCCCCCGTGTTTGTGGTTCCTACGGTAGCCACAACCGCCAATGGGTTAAGACCCAGGTTTACATCCCGTTCCATGGCTTCATTCAGTAAGCCGGGAATCATTTCAAAGTTACGGTTTACCGGGATTTTCCTTAGAAAATCTGTTCCCAGCCCCAGTTTATCCATGGCCCGGTCAATACTGGAATGGCCCTGTTCTGAAACGTATACCACAAAAGGGTGTTGGCCATAGATGCCTTTCTTTTTGCGTTCGGGAAACCGGTTAGAGAGTGCCAGATCGAGTGCCAGGTAGTTGCTCATGGACCCGCCCGACGTAATGATGCCCTGTTTGTGCGGGTAATTAATAAAGTTTCCTACCCATTGGCATACCAGTTCTTCCAGGGCTACGCTAACCGGGGAGGAGTTCCATTTTAGCCCGTTCTGGTTCAGGAAACCTTTGGCATATTCAGCCAGGGCACCTACCGGGTTGGCTCCGCCGGTAATGTAGGCCATGTAATTAGGGTGAGGATTAAAATTACAATAAGGAAGTACCTGTTGCTCAAAATCAGCAAGAATTTCCTTTAAAGGCTGGCCTTCATTTTTCCAGGCACCTTCTACCAGTTTTTTTATGGTTTGAGGAGATGAATAATTCAGCACGGGTTTCCGGGCAGAATAAACATCTTCCTCGTGTTTTTTTAATATCCTGAACAGGTTTTCCAGGTCATTAAGCGTGTGTGGTTTGATCATTAATAACGCCAACTGCTCAAATCAGCACCTTCCGGGGCCGACTCTTCAATTCTGTTCAAAATTTTAGGTAAATACATGGTATTGTAGCGAAGTCGCGAGATGTGGTTAGGTAATTCAGGGTCACCGTTCCAGCAATGCTCCTTCCGATCGCCGTAGGCTACTTCGCCGTTGTAATACGGATCGGTGGTAGATTCCAGGTAATCTTCCATGAGCAATACTGCATTATTCAGGTAATAATTATCCATGTCGCCGCAGTAAATGTGGAGTTTACCCTCGAGCTTGGGCCCCAGGGTTTCCCAGTCGCGTTCCAGGATGTGTTGCATATCGTAATTTTCGCGCCAGTACTCAGCTACCTCTTTATTAATTTCACCGGTTTTCTTATCCCAGATTCGCTGGGGGTAACCATCTTCTCCCTGCGGAGAATAAACCGCTTCCCAGATGTCCCACTGTTGCCCGGAGCGGCTATTGGTTCCCAGTGCCAGCTCGCGCATGTTCATTTCACGAAGCGTACTGCTAACGTGGCCCAGTGAATCTCTCTTGCCGGGCCGTTCAGTTTTTTTAAACTCGCTTTCCAGGAAGTATGCGTTTTCGTCGTTATAAATATCTACAACCGTGTAGGCATTGAAATCAATAGGGTCGGGGCAGGCAGCAAAACAGGCGTTGTATTCATCGGGGTATTTCACCTGAACGGCCAGGGCTTCCCACCCGCCGGTAGAGCCGCCGTATAAATATCTTGCCCATCCTTCGCCAATTCCCTGGAATTGTTCTTCTATGTAGGGAATCAGTTCATAAGTAATGGCATCGCCGTAGGGGCCCAGGTTAGCGGAGTTTACTGCGTAGGAATCATCGTAATAGGGGTTCTGATGCTGAATTTCAATAGCGATAAAACGAGGGAAATCATCGCTTGTCCATTGCTGGTACAGGTCGTAGGCTTCCTGTTGCTGAATTTTATTGTAACCCTCTACCCCGAACCTTTCACTAAAATCAGGTTTCAGATCAGGATTAGGCGGTTCGGTACGGAATCCTCCGAAAGTTTTTGGGTAATGGCCGTGAAATACCATGAGGGGGTAGCGGGCTTCCGGGTGCTCATCGATGCCATGCGGTACCAACACCGCTGCTCCCAGGTACATGGGCCTACCCCAGAACTCGGTAAGCATTTTACTTTGTATTTTAATATGCTTAATGTACCGGGTATCCTTGGGAGGCTCGATAGGAGGAATTTCCTGGTCGAAAGAAAAATTATAAGAGCCTCCGTTGTTGATATTTACTTTGCGGGGAGTGCTGATGAGGTTTTTGGGAGAACGATTCCACTGTTGGCCTTCTCCCTGGTCCATCGGTAGTTTTACCGTATGCCCGGTACTGAGATTGAAGGTGGAATATTTATGAAAGAGGATTTGTACGTTATATTCTTTTTCGGGAACGGCAGCAAGCGACTGGATCGGGTAGCCGAATGCATCGGCCGGCACTTCCAGAGAGGTTCCGGGCTCCCAGTTTTCTACATCCATACCAAAAAGCAACTGGGTGTCGGGGCCATCTGATATCTGGAAGCGAGGTTCCTGCGAATCATCGGTTGAGAGCATGAGCATTAACCGGCCGTCGAGTACGGAGTCTTCCAGGTTTTCAGGGTATTCAATCGTAAAGGAAGGAGCGGGCCCGGCATCACCTGTGTTGCCCGGTGAATTACAAAACTGAAACAGCAGTGGGCTCAGGAACAAAAAGGGTAATATATGTTTAATCATGGGTGATATAGTTGTTGTACCAGACAATTATACCCAATTTACCCGATAAATAAAGAAAATTCCCGAAATACTATTTGATGTTGGGAGGCACGAAAACACCAGTAGCTATGATTAGTACAATTGCTGTAATTAGAATTACGGTGAGTAAAATATTAACAGGGCTGTCCAGTATCAGGTCAAAAAGTTTTTTCATGATTGCACCAAGCGATTGAAGTCAACTACAATAATATTGTGGCTTAATTGTTAATCATTTTCTTCTGCCTCAATACGAGCTTCTTCTTTGTCAGTTTCGTTAACTTTCAGAAAGTGGTTAAAAGAAACTCCGGCACCTACTGCGGCTAACACAGCCACAACCCAGGTGAATACTTCTAATCCAGTAGTTCCGTATGCATCAAAACCAAACATGTTCAGGTTGTTAAGATTAATATTACTTTAATTTTACAATGCTAATATAAGCCAAGGGGTTCAATTTGAGGTCATTTTTCTCTATGAGATTCATCACTAATCTTACCTTTGCCCGTAAAGGGTTAGGAAGAACAACCATTGCATGGATACATATTTAAGAATATTACGATTTGCCAAACCTTATTATAAGCTTTTTCCCCGGTATATGCTGTTCCTCATACTGGCTACCCTTTTCGGCCTGGTAAATTTTACGATGCTCATTCCTTTATTCGATGTTCTTTTCGAGCAGGTTGACCGACAGCCAATAACTGCTTTTCCGGAATTTAGCCTGAGTGTAGATTACGTTAAGCAGGTATTTTACTTTTACTTCTACCAGATAATTGAATCAAGAGGAAAAATGGGAGCCCTGTTATTTGTAGCTGCACTTATTATTGCTTCTGTTTTGCTTACCAATGTTTTCCGTTACCTGGCGGGAATAACCATGGCAGTGGTACGGGCCGGTGTAGTAAGCCGGCTACGGAATACGTTGTTCGATCATGTAACCTCTTTGCATCTTGGGCACTTTACTGCTTCCCGGAAGGGCGATGTGATGTCACGGATTACCAATGATGTTCAGGAAGTGGAGCGAACCATCATCAACTCCATTAAAGTATTGTTTAAAGAACCCCTGGCCATTATCGGTTACTTTGCGGTGCTTTTCATTATGTCGGCTCAACTTACCGTGTTCACCATTTTTTTTATGCCCGTAGCCGGGGGAATTATTTCGGAAATTACCAAGCGGCTGAAAAAGAAAGCCCGGCTCAGCCAGGATTCGTTGGGTAGTATGGTTAATATTCTCGATGAAGTGCTTGGAGGAATAAGAATTGTAAAGGCTTTTAATGCAGAAGGTTACGTTAACAAAACATTTAGCCGGGAATCGAACCGGTACCGTAATATCCTCATTAGTATGGCCCGGAGGCAGGAACTGGCCTCCCCGGCTTCGGAAACCCTTGGGGTAATGGCAGTTGCCGGCATTTTGTTATACGGCGGATCACTGGTCTTAAACAATGATTCATCCCTCGAGGCCAGTGAATTTATCGCCTACCTGATTATCTTTTCCCAAATTTTAACCCCTGCCAAGCAAATCAGTAATGCAATCAGCAATATACAACGGGGCCTGGCAGCAGGTGAAAGAATTTTCCATACACTCGATACCACGCCAGCAGTGAAAGATACCCCCGACGCAGTTGAACTGAAAACTTTTACCAGTGAAATCAGGTTTGAGTCGGTCAGTTTTTCCTATGATGAAGAAGAGGTACTTCACGATATCAGTTTTTCATTGAAAAAAGGGCAAAGTGTAGCCCTGGTAGGGCCCTCGGGTAGCGGAAAATCTACCCTTGCCGACTTGCTGCCCCGTTTTTATGAACCCACCCGGGGAACAATTCTACTGGACGGACAACCGCTAGCTGAATATAAAATTACCGATTTAAGAAGGCAAATGGGAATTGTAACCCAGGAGTCTATTCTGTTCAATGATACTGTTTTTAACAACATTGCCTTCGGTATGCCGGAGGCATCTCTTAACCAGGTTAAAAAAGCGGCAGAAATTGCCAATGCGAGTAATTTTATTGAAGAGTTACCTCATGGGTACGATACCAATATTGGCGAGAGGGGAATGAAGCTTTCCGGCGGTCAACGACAGCGCATGAGTATTGCCCGCGCCGTGTTGAAAAATCCTCCCATTCTTATTTTAGATGAAGCGACATCAGCCCTGGATTCTGAGTCTGAACACCTGGTGCAGGAGGCACTTGCCCAGCTCATGAAAAACAGAACCAGCCTCGTGATTGCCCACCGCTTGAGTACCATTCAGCATGCCGACGTAATCCTGGTGATTCAAAACGGACGAATTCTGCAACGTGGAACCCATTACGACCTGCTGGAACAAGAAGGGCTTTATCGAAAGATGACCGAAATACAAAGCTTGTAATTATTTAAAGGGGTAGCTTTAAACTAAAAAAGACGCCAGGTTCGCTGGCGTCTTAATTTGTACTGTAATAACCGGATATAACTCCAGGATACGATTAGTATCGGTAGTACTCTGGCTTGTAAGGGCCTTCCGGGTTAACCCCGATGTATTCGGCCTGTTCAGCAGAAAGTTCATCCAGTTGAATCCCTAACTTCTTGAGGTGCAGTTCGGCAACCTTCTCGTCGAGGTGCTTAGGCAGCATGTAAACTGCGTTGTCGTACTTGTCGGTATTGTTCCACAGCTCAAGCTGAGCCAGCACCTGGTTAGTAAATGAACTGGACATTACGAATGAAGGGTGACCCATGGCGTTACCCAGGTTAACCAGCCTTCCTTCGGAAAGCAGGATGATTTCTTTTCCGTCATCCAGTGTATACAGGTCAACCTGTGGCTTAATGGTATCCCGCTCACAGTTATCATTCAACCAGGCAACTCCAATCTCATTATCGAAGTGCCCAATGTTACAAACAATAGTTTTATCGCGCATAATTTTGAAGTGCTCCTCTGTAACAATATCCTTGTTACCAGTAGCGGTTACCACGATGTCGGCACGCTTAATGCCTTCTTTCATGGGTATTACTTCAAATCCGTCTATAGCGGCCTGCAGGGCACAAATAGGATCAACTTCAGACACCATTACGCGAACTCCGGCCCCGTGCAGCGACTGAACAGAACCTTTACCCACGTCACCGTAACCGGCAACGATAGCAGTTTTTCCTGCCAGCATCACGTCGGTAGCCCGTCGAATAGCATCTACCAGTGATTCACGGCATCCGTACTTGTTATCGAATTTAGACTTGGTTACTGAGTCGTTAACGTTAATGGCTGGCAGCGGTAAAGTGTCTTTCTTTACCCGCTCGTACAGGCGGTGTACTCCTGTAGTGGTTTCTTCCGAAAGTCCTTTGATGTCTTTAACCATTTCAGGGTAGTTGTCCAGTACCATATTGGTAAGGTCACCACCATCATCAAGGATCAGGTTAAGCGGCTGGTTATCATCTCCGAAGAAAAGTGTTTGCTCGATACACCAGTTGAACTCCTCTTCAGTCATACCTTTCCAGGCATAAACAGAAACGCCAGATTGGGCGATAGCTGCTGCTGCGTGGTCCTGGGTAGAGAAAATGTTACAAGATGACCAGGTAACTTCTGCTCCCAGAGCAGTAAGGGTTTCGATTAGTACAGCAGTTTGAATTGTCATATGCAAACAACCGGCAATGCGAGCTCCTTTCAATGGCTGTGAAGGTCCATATTCTTCACGAAGTGCCATTAGTCCGGGCATTTCAGCTTCGGCCAATCGAATTTCCTTTCGGCCCCAGTCGGCTAATGCAATGTCTTTTACTTTGTACTTTGGTCGGGTTTCAATCATATTTTAAAAAAGATTTCTTGTTAGAAAACAGTTGTAAAGCTACAACGAATAAATTATAAGATCAAAAAACAGTCATTATTGCACTTTAAAGCCTGTAAACCGCACTTCTTTGAAGCCAAAACAGTACATTTCCTGTGTATGGCAATGTTTTATAATCAGTTTTCCCTCCTGACTTACACCTGTAATTTTACCGTTAAATTGTTGCCCGTTCGTAACATCTTCGTAGCGCAACAATTTTTCGTAACCGTAAAGCGATGTAAGGTAATCGTCGGTTAGTTTTTCGTGTTCACCGTGCAGTAACTGGCTAAGTCGGACATTCAACCTCTCCA
>CAZIWJ010000091.1:0-12585 GCA_964542855.1 uncultured Roseivirgaceae bacterium | reverse complement strand
ATAAACTCTACAGCCCTTATGCTGACGGATATTGCGGTGACGAAGACAACGGCCAAACCTCGGCGTGGTATGTTTTCAGTGCAATGGGATTTTACCCTGTAGCGCCGGCCACTGATGAATATGTGATTGGAGCGCCATTGTTCAAAAAAATAACCGTAAGCCTCGAAAACGGAAAAACAATTGAAATCAGTGCACCAAAAAACAACACGAAAAACCGCTATATCCAGGCAATTCATTTAAACGGAAATGAGTACAACAAAAACTATTTTAACTTTTCTGAGTTGAAGGAAGGTGCAAAAATCAGCTTTGAAATGGGTGAAAATCCCAATAAAAAACGCGGCACGGAAGAATCAGCATTTCCCTACTCATTTTCAAATAATTACGATTAATCCAAAATATGACATCTTTTAAAAAAAGTGGGTTTTCTCACTATCTGTTCATTTTAATTGCAGGGTTGGTTTTTTCCTGTCAGACGGAAAACGAAATCATCTGGCAAATCGGACAGGGCGATAACAGTGCCACTGAATTTGCTTTATCCCCCGACAATTATGAGCAATTTTTAGATAACGATTTTGGCTGGGAAGACAAATTTTTCCTGATTGGCTTTTCTAATGAAAAAGAAGACTGGCCCTACGTTTTACCCGGCCCGTCTGATCAATGGGGTGGAACTTGGGGGACAGCCGGATGGCGATCGCATACCCTCAACATCCTTTTTGGAATAGAAAAACTTTCGCATAGAGGGGATTGGTCGCTCATCATCGATTTGGTGGACAATCACCACGATAATCCACCGGTTTTCAAGGTGATGGTAAATGGAAAACCATGGAAATTCAGGTTAGCAAAAGGAAAAAGGAATGAGATAACCGAAGCTATGGAAACTGATTCTGCTGAATACCGGATAGAAGTTCCCCTCCCCGGTGGCCTCATCAGAGAAGGGGGCAATGAGATCAACCTCACCACCCTGCAGGGTTCCTGGCTTATTTTCGATCAGATCAAATTGGAAGGTCCCGGCAATGCCAAACTCAAGGAAAACAAGGAGTTTTTCGTAAGAAGTGTGAAATCTGCTGGATACGAAATCCAAACTGCCGAAGGCCTTGCACAACCACTGCTGGTTGATGTGGAACACCTGGAGGGAACTCCTCAACTGGAAGTGATCCTCGACGGGAAAATCCTATTAACCGAAACCGTTGAAACCGGCAGGTACACCTTTGAAGCCCCCATGCCGGAAGTTTCATCGCAGCGGAAGAGTGACTATGAAATCAAGGTAGAAGGACAAACGCTGGAAAAGGGAAAGGTTCAGCGTAACCCGCAAGAATTGGTAACCCCGGCCAATTATGCAGACACTAAAATGGGAACCGCCCATTCGCGCTGGATGATTGCACCGGGGTCGTGGATGCCCTTCAGCATGGTTAAATTGAGTCCGGACAATCAAAACAGCGGATGGCAAGCCGGTTACGACCCCATCTTCGAAACCATCGGCGGATTCAGTCATATTCATGAATGGACAATGGCAGGATTACTGCTTATGCCTGTTAACGGTTTGCTGGTAACGGACGTTGGCGATGAAAAAAATCCCGATGAAGGATGCCGGTCACGACTGAATACAGAAACTGAAGAAGCCCCCATTGGATATTATAAAGCAGAACTAACCGATTATGATATTGTGGCTGAGCTCACCTCTACAACCCGTTGCGGTTTTCAACGTTATACCTTTCCTGAAGATCGGGAAGGAAACAGGGTGTTGATCGATTTGCGGATTTCGGCAGAATATGATTATAACCTGGAAAAGGTTTACATTGAACAAGTGAACGCCACACGTATTGAAGGATATAGTCACCAAATATCACCCAACACTTGGGCAGGAGGCGTTTCCCAGGAATACATAGTACATTTTGTTGTGGAATTTGACCAACCTATAAAACAGCTGGGCTTCTGGACAGAAGAAGGAAGAACCGGGAATGTAACTGTTCTTGAAAAAAAGAATCCGAAAGATGCCGGTGCCTTTGTTGAATTTGATACTAAAAAAAACCAAACCGTACAGGTACGCAGCGGAATATGGTATGTGAGCATCGAGAATGCCGCTAAAAACCTGGAAACAGAAATAACGAAACCTTTTGGTTGGGACTTTGAAGCGGTAAGACAACATCATGTCGATACCTGGAATGACATTTTTGAACGGGTGAAAATATCAACGAATGATTACCGTGAAAAACGCCGGTTCTACACCAATATGTACCGTGCGCTCTGTAGTCGGAATATTTTCAGCGATGTGGACGGGAAATGGGTGGATGCCGATGAAAAAATCAGGCAGCTCGATGATCCGGAATCCCCTGCATTGGGTTGTGACGCTTTTTGGAATACCTTCTGGAATCTGAATCAATTCTGGAACCTAGTTACCCCGGAGTGGAGCAACCGCTGGGTGAACTCACAACTAGCCATGTACGATGCCGGAGGCTGGCTGGCCAAAGGTCCGGCAGGCATGGAATACATCCCGGTGATGGTAGCCGAGCATGAAATACCACTCATAGTAAGTGCCTATCAAATGGGTATCCGCAATTTTAATGCGGAAAAAGCATTCGAAGCAGCTAAAAATATGCAAACCACTCCCGCCCGTGAAACAGGGGGTGGATTTGCCGGAAACCGGGACCTTATTCCTTACCTGGAATACAAGTATGTTCCCCACGACAAAGGCCGTTTCTCCAACACCATGGAATATTTTTTCGACGACTGGACGGTAAGCCAGTTTGCCAAAGCACTGGGCAAAGAAGCTGATTATAACACGTTCCTGAAACGGGGATATTACTGGAAAAACGCAATTGACAATGAAATAGGTTTTGCACGTATGAAAGATTCCAATGGCAACTGGTTGCCTGATTTTGACCCCTACCAGTCGGGACGAAACCATCACTACGTAGAAGGAAATGCCTGGCAGCTTACCTTTTTTGTACCACAAGATGTGCCGGCCCTAGCCGAAGCCATTGGGAAAGAACGCTTTATTGAACGACTTGACTGGGGGTTTGAAGAAAGCTACAAGTTACGGTTCAACGGAAAACGCGACCAGTACTGGGATTATCCGGTGGCTCAGGGAAATCAACAATCCATGCACTTCGCCTTTTTGTTCAATTGGGTAGGCAAGCCCTGGCTAACCCAGAAATGGAGCCGGGCAATTACCGACCGCTATTACGGACATGGCCTAGCCAATGCTTACCTCGGTGACGAAGATCAAGGTCAAATGAGTGCCTGGTTTATTATGGCAGCACTGGGCCTTTTTCAAACTGATGGAGGGTGCCGCGTTGAGCCGGTTTATGAAATTGCCAGCCCCTTGTTCCCAAAAGTTGAATTAGACTTGGGCCGGCAATTCGGACGGGGCGAAAAGTTCATTATTGAAGCCAGAAATGCTTCCCGGCTGAACAAATATGTACAATCGGCAATATTAAACGGTAAAAACCTCAATGATTTTAAATTCCCCGCAAGCGAGCTACTAAAAGGCGGAAAACTGGAATTGCTGATGGGACCAAACCCTAACAAAAACTGGGGAGTTCAATAATTCTAAATTTTGGAATGGAAAAAATTGCAATAGGAACCGACATTGGTGGCAGCCACATCACGTGCCAGCTTTTTAATCTTACCACCAACCAACCGGTTGAGCAATCTGCATGCAGGGTAGCGGTAAACAGCAAGGGTAAAAAAAATGAAATACTGGACGAATGGATTTCTGCCATTCGTAAAGCGGTTAGAAATTACAACATTGAATCCCTTTTTGGAATTGGGTTTGCTATGCCCGGTCCATTCGACTACAAAGGTGGAACTGCCTGGTTTACAGGAGTTCAGAAATTTGAAAAACTTTATGCAGTAAATATCCGTGAAGAAATTCAGAACAGGCTAAACGTTTCCACAGAGTTTCCCCTCCGGTTTCTCAACGATGCTTCCTGTTTTGCCATTGGCGAGGCATGGCTGGGAAAAGCCTCGAAATTTGATCGGATTATTGCCATCACTATGGGTACCGGATTTGGAACTACTTTTATCAAAAACAGACTTCCGGTGGCAGGTATCGGTGGAATTCCGGCTGACGGTTTTTTATACCATATTCCTTTTAAAGAATCCATAGCCGACGATTATTTTTCCACCCGTTGGTTTCTAAAAGAATACAAGAAAAAAACCGGCAAGAAATTACAGGGAGTAAAAGAGTTGGCCGACCGTTGCTGCAACGATCCTGTTCCTGCCGAACTTTTCAGGAATTTCGGGCGTAACCTGGGTGAATTTCTGGCTCCATGGATGAAAAGATTCAATGCAGACTGTCTTGTACTGGGTGGAAATATCTCCAAAAGCTTTCCGCTCTTTAAAACAGAAATGGAGGCTCAACTCAAAAACATAAATGTAAACATTTGTCCTTCAGGAATGGAAGAAAATGCATCACTTTTCGGCAGTGCCAAATTATGCGACAATACATTTTATTCGGAATTAATAAAAACTAAAATCATCTGACAATGAACAAAAAAGTAATATCCATTGCATTCGTCACCCCGGTGTTACTCTCTTTTTTTGTAATGAGCGCCTGCGATCTCGTTGGAATTAGCGTTGATAATGTAAAAGCAGATTTTGGGTTGAACAATACTTTGTCTCAGCTCATTCCACTGGCGGTATTTGCCTGGTTTTTCCTTTTGTCTGTCCCCACTGGCCTGTTACAGGATCGAATTGGAAAACGAAATATGCTCAATATCGGAATCCTCCTCACTGCATCAGGCCTTTTTCTTCCGTTTTTTGTTTATTCTTTTTTAACGGTGATGATTGGGTTCGGACTCCTCGGTATTGGGAACACCATCATTCAGGTTTCAGCAAATCCACTGCTTATCGATGTCGTTTCACCTGCGAGGACATCCAGTTTCTTAAGTTTTTCCCAATTTGTAAAGTCCATTGGTTCCATGATTGCTCCATACATGGCCACTTATTTCGCCTTACATTTTGGCGATTGGAAACTGGTTCTTCTGTCTTTCGGCCTGGTTTCGCTGCTGTCAGCTGGCTGGCTTCATTTTACCAAAATTACCGAATCACTGGTCAGCGAACAAAAAGCCACCTTGGCTTCTTCACTTAAACTGCTGGGAGTTGGTTATATTGCTTTTATGGTTTTAGGCATTTTTTTTGTTGTTGGCCTCGATGTTGGAATAAATGCGACCTCGGGACAATTCTTATTGTTGAAAATGGAAATGAACGCCGAATCTGCCCAACAAGGCCGGAGCCTCTATTTTTTCGGCAAAATGCTGGGAACATTCCTGGGTGCCCTCTTGCTGGTGCGGTTTTTACCCACTAAATTTTTAATCGGCTCGGCTACGGCAACTCTTGTAACAACATTGCTTTTTATCTTCTCTCCTACACCTTTGGCGGCTCAATCTCTGATATTTCTAATTGGTTTGACTGCTTCCAACATCTTTCCACTGATTTTTACCTTAACTATAAAAAAATACCCCACCCGTGCCAATGAAATTTCCGGTCTTATGATAATGGCCGTTTCCGGTGGGGCAATTATTCCTCCAATTGTGGGTGGAATTGCAGACCTATTAAATATTACAGCCGGAATGTATGTTTTTGTTTTTTGCTCAATATATTTGTTGTTTGTTTCTGTCTATTCATCGAAAAAAGCTTGAAATGAATAGAATTACATCATTAATTTTCGGATTCTGTTTTCTGTTTTCTTGTGCTACTAAAAAAGAGCAAGTAACTGCGTTTAATGCTGTTCAATATGTCGATCCTCAAATTGGCTCCGTTCATGGGCGATGGTTTTTTTATACTCCGGCGTCACTTCCCTTTGGAATGGCCAAACTTGCGCCGCACACTTACGCCCACGGCAGTCCTGGCATCTGGATGCCTGTTGGATATGACGACCGTCATGCTTCCATTGAAG
Source organism: uncultured Roseivirgaceae bacterium (assembly GCA_964542855.1). Lineage (GTDB taxonomy): Bacteria > Bacteroidota > Bacteroidia > Cytophagales > Cyclobacteriaceae > CAZIWJ01. Next base: position 6,686 of record CAZIWJ010000091.1, on the reverse strand, counting down.
GGTTCGGTCACTTTCATGAATTTCAAATTGGGGGTGTAGTAATTATGCCAACCGTTGGCGAACTAAAAACAGTTCCCGGTAAACTGGATAATCCCGACCTGGGATATCGTTCGCGTTTCGATAAAAAAGATGAATATGCAGAACCAGGTTACTACTCGGTACTGCTGAAAGATTATAATATAAAAGCAGAACTCACAACTACTGAACGGGTGAGATTTCACCGGTACACATTCCCTGAGTCGGAAAATTTCCACTTCATTTTTGATATCGGTCACAAGCAGGGAGAAAGTTCTAATGTTACCGAAGCATTCATCAAACGGGTCGGTCCAAGAGAGATAGAAGGATATGTGGTAACCTACCCTGAATATCTTAAAGTTTGCGACGAAGGGAAACGGGTTAAAATGTTTTTTTACTGCCAGCTAAGTAAAGGTCACAAATCGGTTGGAACTTTTGTTGACGGCATTTTTCAACATGGCAGTGAAGAGACGAAAGGAATCGGCAACGGCATGGTCATCACCTTTGAAACATCTGAGGATAAATCTATAGAAATACAGGTAGGGCTTTCTTACACCAGTATTGAAAATGCCCGGAAAAATCTGGAAACAGAATTGGAAGGCATGTCATTTGACAAGGTTCGTGAAGCAGCCCGTGAGAAATGGAACCAGATGCTGGGCCGTATCCAGGCTGAAGTAGGCAGGGAGGAAGATCTGAAAAAATTTTACACCGGATTGTATCACGCTCTTTTGGGAAGAGGTATTTGCAACGATGTAAATGGCCATTATCCTAAAAATGACGGAACCATTGGCAAAACCCCACTAGATGAGGAAGGAAAACCTCTTTACCGCCATTTTAATACCGATGGTATATGGGGCACCTTCTGGAACTTGACCCAACTGTGGGCTATGGTTTATCCTGATTTCTATAGAGAATACCTTCGTTCAAACCTTGATCTTTACGAAGAAACAGGCTGGCTTCACGACGGGCTTGCAACCGGTGTAAACACAAACGGTGTACAAACAAACTTTTTTGGGCTGGCACTGGCATCAGCCTACAATTGCAAAATCGATCTCATTAATGTGGAACAAGCCTATGAAGCAGCTTTCAAAAATGAAACAGGTTATGAAAACCGACCTGTGGGGTCTGGTAAATACGACCTCTGTTATTTTGTAAACAACGGGTACATTCCTTCTAAAGTATTCGATCTTCCCAACGGATGGAGTTTCAATTTTGGTGCGTCTCACACGCTGGAATACAGTTTCAGTTCTTATGCCGTTGCACAATTTGCCAAACAACTGAAAAAAAAGAGGACTACCAAATACTTATAAACCAGGCTAGTGCCTTGGAAAACCTGTTTGAGGACGAAACTAAATTAATCCGTCCCAAATATGAAAATGGAACATTCATCGAAAATTTTGACCCGATGCAAGCCTGGCGGGGATTTCAGGAAGGAAATGCCTTTCAATATACCTGGTATGTTCCACATGATATTGCTATGCTGATGGAAAAAGTTGGCAGAGATTTATTTAACGAGCGACTGGAAAAAACATTTGAAAAAAGTCATAAATCACTGTTTGGAAGAGGACAGGAAATACACAGTTTCTCAGGGGTCGAGAAGTTTTACAACCATGGAAACCAACCCTGTCTGCACCAATCATGGCTGTTTAATTACTCCGATAAACCATGGCTCACCCAAAAATGAACCCGCACCATTTGCAACGAATTTTACGGAACCGAACCATTGCAAGGCTATGGGTTCGGGCAGGACGAAGACCAGGGACAATTAGGCGCCTGGTATGAAATGGCAGCCATTGGCCTGTTCGATGTGCAGGGACATACCGGCGCCACACCGACCTTCCAGTTTGGCAGTCCAATGTTTGAAAAAGTTACCATTCAGCTTTCAGACACCCCTAACAATCAACTCATTATTGAAACCAAAAACAACAAACCTGAGAACTTGTACATACAGCGCCTGATGTTCAACAATGAACCAATAGAAGACTGCTGGATAGAACGAAAAAAGCTGATACAAGGAGGAAAACTCGTTATTGAAATGGAATCGGTACCCAACAAAAAATGGGGAGTTAACACTCCCCCACCATCCATGCACAGAAATTAGGAATTAATATTTTTAAATTGAAAGTTATGAAGAAGTTAATTTTAATCTTTATCACAGCCGGATTATTGGCATGTACGCCCCAATCTTCTCAAAATGAAGAGTTAATAAAACAGATTCAAACCAATGAATATTTTGAATTTGTTAAAAGCAAAGCCCTTGAAATAGTTAAAACCGGATTCAATGCCGGCGACAGTTACGGGGAAGTTTGGATTCGTGATTACAACACTTTTATCGAACTTTCGACAGAGGTTTTCCCGGAAGAAACACTGAAAGAAAACCTTCGTGTGTTTTTTCGGTTGCAGCGCGAGGATGGAAATATTATTGATGGTTTTATTCCCAAAGAAAAAGCCAAACAGTCTGAGGGTGGGTACGTTTATATTTTTACCGATTTGGAGCCCAATTATGCCGGACACAAAAACACGGTAGAAACAGACCATGAAACTTCTTTATTGCAAGCAGTTTACAAGTATGTAACGAAAACCGGTGATACCGATTTTTTAAATGAAAAAATTGGTGACAAAACCGTTGCTGAACGGTTGGAATGGTCGATGGAATTTTTATTGAACCATCGCTGGAGCAAAGAACATGGCCTGATTTGGGGAGCTACCACTGCCGACTGGGGCGATGTACAACACTCTCATCCATGGGGTGTTTTTATTAACGATGACACAAAATTTTGTCTCGATATTTACGATAATGCCATGTTGCTTATTACACTCGATAACATGATGGAAATGATTCCGGCAACAAAGAATAAATGGGACTCCATCAGAAAAAGTATCGCCGAAAATACCATGAAATATTTGTGGGACGAGCAGAACCAAAAGTTTATCCCGCATGTGTATTTGGATGGTTCGCCTTTCCCTGATGATTTCAACGAAAATAAAATATATTACCATGGAGGAACGGCTGTAGCTATTGAAGCCGGGTTACTCTCTAAAAACCAAATTAGAACGTCATTGGAAAAAATGGTAGCCAATGTGAAAGCTTCGGGTGCAGGTTCCATCGGATTAACAATGTACCCACCTTACCCCGAAGGATTTTTCGAAAACGAAGGAATGTATCCTTATGGCTACCAAAATGGTGGCGACTGGATCTGGTTTGGTGGGCGAATGATTCAACAACTCATCAAAAATGGTTTTACCAAAGAGGCTTACGAACATATGCAGCCCATGGTAAAGCGGGTAAAAGACAATGATGGTTTTTTTGAATGGTACACCGTTGATAACGAACCCAAAGGTTCGGGAACATTCCGGGGCTCGGCAGGAGTGCTTTGGAAAGCCATTCAATTTTTTGAAGAATACGCAAATGAAGCAAATTAATAATGAAGAACAATTGGAGAAATACCAGCCAGTTTTTAATGCCTGCCGTTAAAACAACAGGCCAAAAAGGGAAGTATGATATTTACCCCACATATTTACTGGACGACGGGAAAATAGAAAAAGGATTTGAGAGCTTGGCCGGAGTATTAGCGCAGCATCAAACAACTATGGTTGATGGTTTCATCGGAGTGTTTTTTGATGATTTCAGAAAAAACCTGCAAGAATATTTCGACTGGGAAAAACTAAAAGTTCATTGGATTGATACCGCCGCTGCTTTGAAATCCGAAGCAGAAATCGACAAAATGATTGCCCCTTTTCTGGGAGGAAATGACCCGCTGTTTGGAACCCGAACCACGCTGAACCTGGCTGATTTTTTTCAGAAGGAAAAACTGGAATCGTTGGTTTTGGATGAAACTACCGATTTAAACATCATTTATGGAGTAGGTGCGCATTTAACTGGGTTCGACGGGCTGTTGGTTTACATCGATTTACCCAAAAACGAGCTGCAGTTCCGGGCAAGGGCAAAGGCAGTAACCAACCTGGAAGTTTCAAAACCCGATGACATTAAACCGATGTATAAACGTTTCTATTTTGTGGACTGGCCTGTTTTAAATCAGCACAAACAAACGATTCTCCCTAACATCGATATTATGGTTGACGGACAGCGGCCGGAGGAAATTACCTGGATAAATGGCAGTGATTTAAGGCATGGTCTGAAAACTCTCAGTCGAAATTTTTTCCGCGTACGCCCCTGGTTTGAGCCCGGCGTATGGGGAGGAAACTGGATGCTGCAAAATATTGATGGCCTGAACAAAGATGTGCCCAATTATGCCTGGTCGTTCGAGTTGATTGTCCCGGAAAACGGACTGGTTTTTGAAAGTTCGGGCAACCTGCTCGAAGTATCGTTTGATCAGCTCATGTTTCAGGAAGCGGAAGCAGTTTTGGGCGAAGCTTATGAACGGTTTGGTTACGAATTTCCCATTCGTTTCGATTTCCTCGATACGTTTGACGGTGGCAATCTTTCCATTCAGTGCCACCCACATAAGGAGTACACCAAAAAACATTTCAACGAAAATTTCACACAGGAAGAAACCTATTACATTCTCGATACAAAAGAAAACGCCAGCGTTTACCTCGGATTTCAGGAAGACATTGATCCGGAGGAATTCAAAAATACCCTTACCGAAAGTTTCGAAAACAAAACCGAAGTGGACATTGAAAAATTTGTGCAGAAACTTCCTGCAAAAAAACACGATTTATTTCTAATTCCTCCGGGAACCATCCACGGCTCGGGCATCAACAACCTGGTGCTGGAAATCAGCTCCACACCCTACATTTTCACCTTTAAAATGTATGACTGGCTGCGACTTGATATGGACGGAAAACCGCGTCCGCTGAACATTCAAAGGGGTATGGATAATTTGTGTTTCCACAGAAAAGGAGATGATGTAACTGAAATACTACTGGCAAAACCGGTACTGATTGATTCGGGCAACGACTGGCACCTTTTTCATCTTCCCACTCACGAAAAAAATTTATACGATGTTCACCGTATCCACTTGAAAACTGAAGTGGAAATTCAGACTGAAAACAAATGCCACGTGCTAAGCCTGGTGGAAGGGGAAAGTATTATTGTGGAAACTCATAACGGCGTGCAACAACGGTTTAATTATGCGGAGACATTTGTCATTCCCGCAGCTACCAGCAGTTATAAAATCATCAATGCATCGGATGGCAGGGAAATAAAAATAGTAAAAGCCTTTGCGAAATAAACAATTCAAATTATGAAAACCAAGATTCTGATTATTTCATTTATTCTGGTTACCAATATCAGTTATTCCCAACAACATGAAACAAAAAAAGCTGTGGATTGGGTGGATGTGTTCATCGGGACCTCCAATTCCCGATGAATGCTCGGTCCCTATGCAACCGTTCCTTTTGGAATGGTTCAGCTTGGATCCGACAATCAGGGTGATATCTGGATGGGTGGATATGAGTATGCCATAAACACTGTTACGGGATTCAGCCATATTCATGCCTGGACCATGGGAGGACTGCGTATGATGCCCACCACTGCTGACCTTGTTTTTAACGACCGCCCGGTTGATGCTGCTTACAAAGGCGGTGGCGCAGGCTATCATTCCCGTATCGAAAAGGAAACAGAAAAGGCATCTCCCGGATATTACTCCGTTCATTTGTATGATCATGACATGTTTGCTGAAATGACGGCCACCACACGTTGTGGATTTCAAAAATATACTTTTCCTGAAAAGAAGTAATCACGCATTTTGATTGATCTCCTTTTTCCAACAGAAGTCTGGTACTCTTACTCCATAAAAGATGCAGAAATCAGGAAAGTGAATGACTATGAAATCGAAGGTTATGCAACCTGTCAAATCAGGGCTCATGATTGGAATGTATATACCCTCAATTTTGTATTGAAATTCAGTAAGCCTTTTGAAACATTTAATGCATGGAATGAAGGCAAATTATTAAAAGACACAACCGCGATAAAAGGGAAAAACGATGCCGGCGCTTACGTTACATACCAAACTAAAAAGGGAGATGTAGTCATGGTTAAATCAGGACTCTCCCTTGTTAGCATTGAGCAGGCAAGGCTTAACCTGGAAACGGAAATGGGAGATTTAGGATGGGACTTCGATTCCGTAAGAAAAACAGCTTCAAATACATGGAACGATTTATTGGGGAGTGTAAAAGTAGAAGGAGGCACCGATGAAGACAAGACCAAATTTTACACCAATCTTTACCGGTGTTATGCTGCGAAACAAACCTGGAGCGATGTGAATGGGAGATACATGGATCCGTGCGAGCAAGTGCTGGAAATGCCAGAGGGCCAGCGAATGATCGGGGGTGATTCTTTCTGGAATTCCTATTGGAACCTGAACAGAGTCTGGTCGCTGATTTCTCCAGAATACATGGAAAGCTATGTTCAGGCCCAACTGGAGCTTTACCGTAAAAATGGCTGGACCAGTGTAGGCCCCACTGGTGTGGAATATACCGGTATTATGAAGGTTTCACACGAAACAGCCATGATTACAGGTGCTTACCAGAAGGGCATCCGTAATTTTGATGTTGAAGAAGCCTATAGAGCAGTACACCATACAGTTACAGAACAGGGCAGAAAACTGGAGCCTTGCTCCGGCCTCGCTGGAAATGAATTTCTCAATATATATATGAGTTCAGTTTAAAAACATCCTCTATTTAAAGTTCGTATTGTTGGCATATTT
>CAZIWJ010000090.1:0-12626 GCA_964542855.1 uncultured Roseivirgaceae bacterium | reverse complement strand
ACGGTCGCCGTACTTGCCGTAGCTGCCCTGGGTGGTTACAGCAATTTTGTGGAAACCTTTCCTGAGTTGAAACGTGCCTTCCCCTCCCCTGCCGTTGCTTTCGCCATTCAGAGTTACTTTGCCTTTAAGCGGGGTGAGATAATTGGCAACAGGCGGGTTAATAAGCAGTACGCCCCCTAAAGCTTCCGGTCCGTAACGCACCGTGGCCGCTCCTTTCACCACGCTGATATTGTTGGCCAGTGAAGGATCTATTTCCGGGGCATGTTCGGTTCCCCAGTTCTGAAATTCGTGGCGAACTCCATTATTAACTATTAGCACCCGGTTGCTGTGCAGGCCGTGGATGATGGGCTTAACAACATTCTGCCCGGTTTTAAGCATGCTTACCCCGCTAATATTGGCGGCAATATCACCGAGTGAGGCTGACTGGTTTTGCTGCAGGGTCTGGCTGTTGAGCTCGTTTACCGTTCCGGAAGATAAACTTCCGGCCTGTTGCTTTCCTTCAACGATAATACTTTCCAGCATCATGTTATCGGGCGCCAGGAATATTTGCGATTCCGGATGGTAGGCGTCGTGATGATGTTTCAGTTGTTTATATCCTACGTATGAAAAAACTACATCGTACTCCTCCCGGCAGATATTGTTAATGGTAAATCGTCCTTCTTTATTAGATACCGTACCGATTGTAGTTCCTTTTAGTTGGATGCTTACAAAAGGAAGTGGTTGCTGGTTGCTAGCATCGAAAACGCGCCCGGTAAAACTGTGCGTACAGCTATCGGCCACTAACAACTGGGCCGAGGCATTGAGCGAAAAAAATAACAGAGAGATAAGAAAAAAACGCATAGATTAACTAATCACAGGAATATTGATTTCTGCTGCGTTTTCACCGAAGTATTCTACGAAGTTATTTGCTGTTTCGTATATCTTAATGCTGTGCAACCGGGCAGAAGGATTAAGGGATGTAATTTCAGGGGCCAGAATATTCCACATTTCAACAACCAGTACTTCACAACTGGGGATTTTATTCCTCATAAAATCTACATCCAGGTTCAGGTTCTTGTGGTCTACCTTGCTAATTATTTTTTCCTTAATCAGGTTACCCAGTTGCTTCATATCCAGTACAAAACCCGTTTCCGGATTGGGCAACCCTTTGGCCGTAACGATTAATTCAAAGTTGTGGCCGTGCCAGTTCTCATTGGCGCAGGGCCCGAACACTTCTTCATTTCGCTCTTTCGACCAGGCCGGGTTATACAACTTGTGGGCTGCATTAAAATGTTCTTTCCTACTCACATAAACCATAGAACTAACAACGTTTTTTCTTTTGCAATCGTTTTTTGGTAGTGGCTGCAAATATACGTATTATCTGCGCTTTGCGACGAATTAAATGAACACCCCATATGCCCTTTGAATTAACCTCTAAATATAAGCCCACCGGCGACCAGCCCAAAGCGATTAGTCAACTGTTAGAAGGAATACAAAACGGTGAACCGGCCCAGACGCTGCTTGGTGTTACCGGTTCCGGTAAAACGTTTACTGTTGCTAACATAGTGAAAGAGCTAGACCGCCCTACACTGGTACTCAGCCATAATAAAACCCTGGCTGCCCAGTTATACGGCGAGTTTAAACAGTTTTTCCCGAACAACCTGGTAGAATATTTTATTTCTTACTACGATTACTACCAGCCCGAAGCCTTTATCCCCACCTCCAATACCTACATAGAAAAAGACCTTTCCATTAACGAAGAAATTGAAAAGTTAAGGCTTAGTGCAACTTCAGCTTTATTGTCTGGCAGAAGAGATGTGCTTGTGGTTTGCTCGGTATCCTGCATTTACGGTATTGGAAACCCCGATGAGTTTGGCAAAAATGTAGTCCGGCTGCAGGAAGGCGACCAGATCAGCCGGAACCAGTTGCTGTTCTCGCTAGTAGACATCTTGTATAAAAGAACAGATGCCAACTTTACCCGCGGATCGTTCCGGGTAAGGGGCGACACTGTTGATATATTTGTGGCTTACGCCGACTTTGCTTACCGCGTGCAGTTCTGGGGCGATGAAATTGAGGCCATCCAGTGTATTGATCCTCAAACCGGAAAAAAACTATCGGACGAGCGAATCATTACCATCTACCCGGCTAACCTTTTTGTAACCAGCCGCGAAACTACCAGTACCGCCATTACAGAAATACAGGATGACCTGGTTGATCAGATTGAAGCATTTAAAAAAGAAAAACGCCCGCTGGAGGCCCAGCGCCTGAAAGAACGAACCGAGTTCGACCTGGAAATGATCCGGGAACTGGGCTATTGTTCAGGCATTGAAAACTACTCCCGCTACTTCGACCGCAGAAAACCCGGTATGCGCCCGTTCTGCCTGCTGGATTATTTCCCCGACGATTACCTGATGGTAATTGACGAGAGCCACGTAACCGTGCCCCAGGTCCGGGCCATGTGGGGAGGTGACCGGGCCCGGAAGGTAAACCTGGTAGATTACGGCTTCCGTTTACCTTCGGCCATGGACAATCGGCCCCTGAAGTTTGATGAGTTCGAAAACATGTGCAACCAGGTGATTTACGTTAGTGCTACCCCCAGTGATTACGAACTTAGGAAATCGGAAGGCGTTGTGGTGGAACAGATTATCCGTCCTACCGGCTTACTGGACCCAAAGATTGAAGTCCGCCCGAGCACCAACCAGATTGATGATTTAATCGATGAAATTGACGACCGCATTCAGAAGAAGGAACGCGTACTGGTAACAACCTTAACCAAGCGCATGGCCGAAGAGCTTACTGCTTACCTGGAACGGGCCGGCATTAAATGCCGCTACATTCACTCGGAAGTGAAACCGCTGGACCGGGTAGATATCTTGCGCGAGCTGAGAATGGGGGTATTCGACGTGCTGGTTGGAGTGAACCTGTTAAGAGAAGGGCTGGACCTACCAGAGGTATCGCTGGTTGCTATCCTGGATGCCGACAAGGAAGGTTACCTGAGAAACCAGCGCTCGCTGATTCAGACCATCGGCCGGGCCGCAAGAAACGTAAATGGATCGGTAATTATGTACGCCGACAAAATTACCCGGTCGATGCAGGACAGTATTGATGAAACCGACCGAAGGAGGGCCATCCAGATCGAATACAACGAAGAACATGGCATCACCCCCCAAACGGTTTACTCGTCGAAGGATGCGATACTGGGTCAGACCAAAGTTGCCGACTCGAAAAAGCGGGAGCCGGAGCCTTACGTGGAGAGTGAAGATGAAAGCATTGCTGCTGACCCGGTGGTTGCTTATATGGACAAGAAAGCCCTGGCCAAAATGATAGAAAAAATTCAGAAGCAAATGGAAACCGCTGCACGAGAGCAGGAGTTTATGAAGGCGGCCAAACTCAGGGATGAGTTGCAGGAGTTGAAGGGATTATACGAAAAGAGAAAAGAGTAGCACTAGCTTACCTATTAGGGATTGAATTGGGGATTGATTTAATGAGGCTGCTTTAAAGCTTACGCCTGTGCTAGTCCTTTACTTTTTCCGAATGCGTTGAAAGAATTCCTGTAACAGGGCCTGGCTTTCGGATTCCAGTACACCGGGGGTTACTGAGGTTTTAGGGTGCAGAATGCCCTGAAAACGGTTATACCCCCGCTGTTCGTCGGAGGCCCCATATACCAGCCGCTGTACCTGTGCCCAGTTCATAGCACCGCCACACATGACGCAGGGTTCGAGCGTAACGTACAACGTACAATCGGGAAGATACTTTGCCCCCAGGTACGAAAAAGCCGCTGTTACGGCAATCATTTCTGCGTGTGCGGTTGCATCGTTTAGTTTTTCCACCTGGTTGTATCCTTTCCCAATCGTGCGGGTTCCGGACACAACGATAGCCCCAACCGGCACTTCCCCTTCTTCCAGTGCCTGTTCTGCCAGTTGCAGGGCTTTGCGCATGTATTGTTCGTCGGTAGTATTCATTACGCTAAAATAAATTTATCGGGCCATGCATCATAAGTAAAATAAAATAACTTTGCTTACGATAACAGATGAGTTAACCCGGAACGTATGCCTATTGAATCGGACTATTTTACTATTGCCGTTCTACCCGATACGCAGCGGTATTTCGTGCATGAGCAAGCTGGTATTTTTCGTCAGCAGGTAGAGTGGATTTTATCGCAGCAGGAGCATCTCAATATCCAGTTTGTATTGCACGAAGGGGATGTGGTAGAACATAATACCGGTGAAGAGTGGCAGCAGGCAAAGGAAATCATGTCGTTGTTCGACGGCAAAATCCCTTATACTTTCTCCCTGGGTAACCATGACATGGGGCACAACGGAAACTCCGATACCAGGCAAACTTTGTTCCATGAATATTTTCCCCTTTCGGTATTTGAAGAAGCCTCCTGGTGGGGCGGCAGCTTCAACGGCCAGGCAACGAACAGTTATGCCCTGCTGCATGCCGTTCAACGGAAGTGGTTAATTGTTAATCTTGATTTTGGCGTTGAAGAGCCTGTAGTACAGTGGGCTGGTGATATTATTGATCGTTACCCGGATCACCGGGTGATTATTAATACTCATTGTTACCTTTTTTCAGACGGTAAACTTGTTCAGGAAGGGCACCCGTTTAACCCGAAATCATATCCCATCGGGGGCCTCGATGGAAAAGGCCTTTGGGAGGAGTTTGTTTCGAAACATGCTGCAATTAACCTGGTACTGTGTGGTCATATACCCTACGGATCGGCTTACATTACCAGCAAGGGCGAACGGGGAAATACTGTGCATCAGTTACTTGCCAACTACCAGATGTTGGAAAACGGTGGAAACGGCTGGTTTCGTTTGCTTTCTTTCCGGAAAGACTTACAGCAGGTTTCCGTAGCTACTTTCTCCCCCTACCTGGACCGTTATCACCGCGATCCGAAAGAGCACTTTACTTTTTCAATGGAAATTTAACTACCGCAATTTTGCAGCAACCTGTTCTTTCCCAACTCGACGAAGTGAAGCTGGCTTTCAGCCCGGATAGTTTAATCCTGCTTAATATTTGCCTCGGATTAATTATGCTGGGCGTGGCTATTAACCTGAAAGTAGATGATTTCCAGGCGGTTGCTTCCCAGCCCCGCCTTATTATTACCGGGTTAGTATCGCAATTTATCCTGCTGCCTTTATTTACATTGTTGCTTACCTTAGTGCTTCAACCTGTTCCCAGTGTAGCCCTCGGCATGATCCTGGTAGCTGCCTGCCCCGGGGGAAATATCTCCAACTTTATTTCTGTAATAGCCGATGGAAACATTGCCCTTTCGGTAAGTCTGACTGCCTTCTCCACGGTTTTTTCTGTATTTCTCACTCCAATTGGTTTCAGCTTCTGGTCGCAACTGAACCCTGATACGGCAAACCTGCTGAGAGAAATTAGTGTAAGTTACTGGGATATCTCCAAAACTGTTTTTTTTCTGCTTGGAATACCCATTGTTATGGGCATGATGATTCGCCATCACTACCCGGTATTTGCTGACCGGGTTCAGGTAATATTCCGGTATTTGTCTATTCTTATCTTCGCCGGTTTTGTAATTGTGAGTTTTGCCAAAAACGTAGACGTATTCCTGGAATACTTTTACCTGATTGTACTAATTGTTCTGGCTCATAATTCGGTAGCAATATCGGCCGGATACCTGGCCAGCCGGTTCAGTAAGCTAGATTACAAAAGTACAAAAACCATCATGATTGAAACTGGCATACAAAATTCCGGGCTTGCCCTGATTCTGATCTTTGATTTCTTTGAAGGGTTGGGTGGAATGGCTATTGTTGCAGGCTGGTGGGGAATCTGGCATATTTTATCGGGGCTGGCCCTGGCTTATGTACTCAAAAACCGGGTTGGTGCTTTAAGCTCCTAGCTTACTTTTTAAACCCGGATAACATAATTTTATAAGTTAGTCGTTGTAAATTCGTACTGCTTCCAAAAAAACTTCCATTACTCACCCTAATTAATAATCTGTAAAATCTGTTAGATTTGTTAGAGCGATTGTATCACTATGCCCAGGAACACTTATAAAAAAAAGCAAACGCGTACCAAGACCAACAAGGCCCGGCAGACGCCCTCTCCGGCTACACAGGAATCGGATAAGCTACAGCTCACCCTCGGCATTTTACTTCTTGGTGCAGCCGTATTTATGGCGATTTCCTTTATTTCTTTTCTCTACACCGGAATCCAGGACCAGAGCGAGGTAGTTTCCAGCCCGATTAGCGGGTACCGGGTTGAAAACTGGTTCGGCATTGTGGGGGCTATTGTAGCCCATAAATTTCTCCACAACTGGTTCGGGATTTCTTCCTTTTTCATTCCCTATTTCTCCTTTATTGTAGGATTTACCCTGCTGGCCCAGAAACCGTTAAAAATGGTTTACCAGGCCGGTTCCCTGACCCTGTTTTTCACCTTCTGGATTAGTTTGCTGATGGGTTATATTTCCGTGCAGGCGAATCTTTCCGATAATTTTCTCAGCGGAACATTCGGATATGAACTGGCTATCTTCTTCCGTGATATTATAGGTTGGGGAACCGTGGTGTTTCTAATCCTTACGTTTGCCATATTCAGCATTTACAATTTAAACATGGGCTGGGCCGGGCAGCTGATATCCGAACTGCTTTACCGCATTCAGTATAGCTTTCACTCATTGGTTGAACGGATGAAAAACGTCCGTATAAGTTCGCCTAAAAGCCCCGGTACTCCCCCCCCCAAATTCACATCGGCAGAGGATAAGGCGCCCGCCACCGATGTGGAAGCAGAGCAAAAAACAACAAAACCGGAACCTGGTGTTGATCAGGAAATGCCTTTCAACGTGGAAGAGCCTTTTAAGGAGCCAGTTAACCCTTCCGTGAGTGAGGAGCAGCCGGAAATTGAATTTAATGTTGACGAAACTTCCGCAGAGCAAACCAGTAACCCGGCAGAAGATGAGCCTTCATTCACCGTGACCAAGGGGAAAGAAGAAGCGTTTGATGATACCGTACAAAATTACGACCCTACCCTGGATTTATCGTCGTACCACTACCCGGAACCTACCCTGCTGAATGAAAACGCAGACAATAACGCCAGGGTAACCAAGGAAGAACTGGAGAGCAACAAGAACCGGATTGTGGAAACCTTGATTAACTTTAAAATTGGGATTTCTTCCATTAAAGCCACCATAGGCCCCACGGTAACTTTATATGAAATCGTACCGGAACGGGGGATTAAGATTTCTAAAATTAAAAACCTGGAAGACGACATAGCCCTGAACCTGTCTGCATTGGGAATCCGGATCATTGCCCCTATTCCCGGAAAAGGGACAATTGGTATAGAAGTACCGAACAAGAACCGGGAACTGGTTAGCATGCATTCGGTGGTAACCACCCAGCGGTTTATGAAAAGCGATAAAGAGTTACCCATTATCCTGGGGAAAACCGTTACCAACGAGTTGTTTATTACCGACCTGAGTAAAATGCCCCACCTGTTAATTGCCGGGGCTACCGGGCAGGGAAAGTCGGTTGGTTTGAACGTAATGATTACCTCGTTGCTTTACAAGCGTCACCCTTCACAACTGAAATTCATCCTGGTTGATCCGAAGAAGGTAGAATTAACCCTTTTCAATAAAATTGAGCGGCATTTCCTGGCCAAGCTGCCCAACGACGACGAGGCTATTATTACCGATACCAAGCGGGTTATTCACACCCTGAATTCGCTTTGTGCCGAGATGGATAACCGTTACGACCTGTTAAAAGATGCCAGTTGCCGGAACATTAAAGAGTACAACAAAAAGTTTATATCCCGAAAGTTGAACCCGGAGAAAGGGCACCGTTTTATGCCTTACCTGGTATTGATTATCGACGAACTGGCCGACCTGATGATGACCGCAGGAAAAGAAATTGAAACCCCTATTGCCCGGTTGGCGCAACTGGCCCGTGCGGTAGGTGTGCACCTGGTTGTAGCCACGCAACGACCGTCGGTTAACGTTATTACCGGTATTATTAAAGCAAATTTTCCATCCCGCCTATCGTTCAAGGTGACCTCCAAAGTTGACTCCCGCACCATCCTGGACTCGGGAGGAGCCGACCAGTTAGTGGGTATGGGCGATATGCTGCTTTCTCACGGGTCAGATGTTATTCGCTTGCAATGCCCGTTTATCGATACAGCAGAAGTTGAAAACATTTGTGATTTTATAGGCTCCCAACGAGGATATGAATCGGCTTACCATTTGCCCGAATACAAGGAAGATGAAGATACTGATGACCAGGCGGCTATTGACCTGAAAAACCGGGATCAGCTGTTCGATGATGCCGCCCGCCTGATTGTAACGCACCAGCAGGGAAGCACGTCGCTTATTCAGAGGAAAATGAAACTGGGCTACAACCGGGCAGGTCGTTTAATAGATCAGCTGGAAGCTGCCGGAATCGTTGGTCCTTTTGAAGGAAGCAAGGCCAGGGAAGTTTTTGTTTCAGATGAAAGCAGTTTGGAACAGTTATTGACACAGATAAATGAAAAGTATTAATTACTTACGATGTAATATATTATGCAAACAACCAGATTTATATTTATAATCCTCCTTGCTCTTACAACGAGTGTTCATGCAGCGCAGGGACAGTACGATGAAAAAGCGCGCGGTATTCTTGACAAAATGAGTGAGAAATACCAGCAGATGAACACGTACGAATCAGACATCCGTTATACACTGAATAACCCGGCTGCTTCACTGAATGAAGAGTTTAAAGGAGAAATAACCGTTCAGGGTGATAAATTTCGCCTACTGCTGGGTGAACAGGAAATCATTAGTAATGGAGAAACCACCTGGACCTATCTGCAGGAAGTAAACGAGGTAAACGTTGACGACTACCGTCCGAACGAAGGCGACTTATCACCTTCCAAGATTTACGATGCTTACAAAAGGGGGTTTAAATACGTGTACCTGAAAGAAAGTGAAGTGAATGGTCAGGCAGTACACGTAATAGATTTGCTTCCGGAGAATGATAACAATCAATTTTATCGTATTCGGCTTTATATTGGACAGAATAGTAGCATGCTGGAAAAATGGGAAGTGTACGACAGAAGCGGATCTACTTTTACCTACTTCCTGGATAATTTTAACCCGGATGTAACGGTTCCTGATGGTTACTTTACCTTTAACAAGAAAGATCACAAAGGAGTGGAAGTTATTGATTTACGCGAAAACCCCAGGTAACCGGTCGATCATAAACGCAACATATAAAACCAGGGCCGGCAATTTTGTCGGTCTTTTTTTTCGTCGATATTCGCAGTATGAACGAGAAACAACTCCGTCAGCAGATTGTAAACAAGGCAAGCATGCTCTGTGTGGGCCTGGATACTGATCCGAAGTGCATTCCCAAACACCTAAAAAGTGGTAAAGACCCGGTATTTGAATTTAACCAGGCCATCATCGACGCAACCCGCGATTTGTGCGTGGCCTATAAGCCCAACCTTGCTTTTTATGAAGCCCTGGGCGCAGGCGGGTGGGACAGTTTAAAAAAAACGGTCGACTATATTGGCAAAACCCATTTTATTATTCTCGACGCCAAGCGCGGCGACATTGGAAATACAGCCAACCAATACGCCAAAGCATTTTTTGAAGAAATGAAAGCCGATGCGGTTACCCTTTCCCCTTATATGGGGTACGACAGCGTAGAACCGTTTCTGAAATACGAAAACAAATATGCCATCCTGCTTTTGTTAACGTCCAATCCGGGTAGCAAAGATTTGCAAATGGTAAAAGTAGAAGAAGGACAATACTTTTACGAAAAAGTGCTGGAAACCAGTCGGCAGTGGACAGGCGTTAACCGCCTAATGTACGTGGTCGGAGCTACCAGAACTGAACAGATCCGAAGCATAAGAGCTAAAGCCTCCGAGAGTTTTTTCCTTGTACCCGGTATTGGCGCCCAGGGAGGCAACTTACAGGAAGTTCTGGAGAATGGATGCGATAATCGGAAAAGTGGCTTGCTAATTAATGCATCTCGTAGCATATTATATGCCAGTTCGGCAAGTGATTTCCAGGAAGCATCGAGGCGGGCCGCCGAAAAGCTGCAACTGGAAATGTTGGCATTTATCGGTAAGTAACAAGGGAATATTGCGAATGCTTATTACTTTTACATTGATCTGGCGAATTTTCGCTCAACGCTAGGCGTTGTATTTATATATTTTTAGCTTAAACTGTTTAACAAACCTGAACATCTTATGGCGTTTGACATTGACATGATAAAGAAGGTGTACGCCAACGCAAAAAGCCGAATCGATAAGGCTCGCGCGGTGGTTGGTCGTCCCTTGACTCTGGCGGAAAAAATCCTTTATTCACACCTGTACCAGGGAGAGCCAACTGAAGCTTTCGAGCGACTAAAATCATACGTAGACTTCGCTCCCGACCGGGTAGCCATGCAGGATGCAACTGCACAAATGGCACTTTTGCAATTTATGCAGGCTGGAAAACCTAACACGGCCGTTCCTTCAACCGTTCACTGCGATCACCTGATCCAGGCGGAAGTAGGTGCGGTAAAAGATTTGCAAAATGCCGTTACCTCAAACAAAGAGGTTTACGACTTTCTATCCTCTGTTTCTAACAAATACGGTATAGGCTTCTGGAAACCGGGTGCGGGTATTATTCACCAGGTTGTGCTTGAGAATTATGCCTTTCCCGGAGGCTTGATGATTGGAACCGACTCGCATACTCCCAATGCCGGTGGCCTTGGCATGCTGGCTATTGGTGTGGGTGGTGCCGATGCAGTGGATGTAATGGCCGGTATGCCCTGGGAACTCAAGTTTCCGAAGCTGATTGGCGTGCACCTGACCGGTAGAATGAGCGGCTGGACGTCAGCAAAGGACGTAATCCTGAAAGTGGCTGGTATTCTTACTGTAAAGGGGGGTACGGGCGCTATTGTAGAATACTTCGGTGAAGGAGCTGACTCCATTTCTGCTACCGGTAAAGGAACCAT
The DNA here is from genome assembly GCA_964542855.1 of uncultured Roseivirgaceae bacterium. Taxonomy (GTDB): domain Bacteria; phylum Bacteroidota; class Bacteroidia; order Cytophagales; family Cyclobacteriaceae; genus CAZIWJ01. The sequence continues at coordinate 1,707 of CAZIWJ010000090.1, read as the reverse complement.
CTGTAACATGGGTGCTGAAATTGGAGCTACAACCTCTCTCTTCTGGTACGATGATAAAATGAGAGATTACCTGATGGCAACTGACCGGGAAGATGTGGCTAATGAAGCCGAAAAAGTTCGTGATCAGTTGCGGGCTGACCCCGGGGTAATGGATGATCCTTCCAGGTGTTACGATGAAGTAATTGAAATTAATCTTTCTGAACTGGAGCCCCACGTAAACGGACCTTTTACTCCGGATTTGGCCTGGCCGATATCGAAATTGTCGGAAGCCGTGAAAGAACACGGATGGCCCGATGAAATTGAAGTGGGCTTAATCGGTTCCTGCACCAATTCTTCTTACGAAGACCTAACCAGGGCTGCTTCTATTGCCAGCCAGGCTGTAGCTAAGAAGTTGGCGACAAAATCAGAGTTCACCATTACGCCGGGTTCTGAGCAAGTTCGGTTTACCGCAGACCGTGACGGACTACTAGGTACTTTTGGTGACATGGGCGGCGTGGTGTTAGCTAACGCCTGTGGGCCGTGCATTGGGCAGTGGGCCAGGCATAGCAAAGACCCGGATAAGAAGAATACAATCGTTACTTCTTTCAACCGGAACTTCGCCAAGCGAAACGACGGAAATCCGAACACACACTCGTTCGTTACCTCTCCTGAATTAACCACTGCCCTGGCAATTGCCGGGAGGTTATCTTTTAACCCACTGAAAGACAAACTACTTAACGAAGACGGTGAAGAAGTAATGCTCGATGAACCCAAGGGAATAGAGCTTCCTTCAAAAGGATTTTCAGTAGAAGATGCCGGATTCCAGCCTCCTGCCGAAGATGGAAGCAGCGTAGATATTATCGTAAAAGATGACTCTGAACGACTCCAACTACTTTCTCCTTTTAACGCCTGGAACGGTGATAACATCGGCGGCATGAAGCTTTTGCTGAAAGCTTATGGCAAGTGTACGACCGACCACATATCAATGGCCGGTCCGTGGTTGCGTTTTCGCGGTCATCTGGATAACATTTCCAATAACTGTTTCATCGGGGCCGTTAATGCTTTTAACCAGGAAGCTAATAAAGTTAAAAATCAGCTCACTGGAAATTATGGTGAAGTTCCGGCAACTGCACGGCACTATAAGGCCGAAGGGATACCAACTCTGGTTGTTGGTGATGAGAACTACGGAGAAGGATCTTCGCGAGAGCACGCTGCAATGGAGCCTCGTCATTTAGGGGTCAGGGTAGTACTGGTACGTTCGTTTGCGCGAATTCATGAAACGAACCTAAAAAAGCAGGGCATGCTGGCGTTAACCTTTAACGACCCCGCTGATTACGATAAAATTCAGGAAGACGATTCTATTGAAACTGTAGATCTTCATGAGTTTGCCCCTGGTAAACCTGTTACGTTAAAAGTAACCCATTCCGATGGCAGTGCAGATACTATTGTTACAAATCATACTTACAATAAAAACCAGATAGAATGGTTTAAAGCCGGTTCGGCATTAAACCTGATTAGAAAGCTGGAACAGTCTTAGTTAATCGTATATTAAGTTACTCTACTGAGTAGGAATAGCATGCATCGTAAGGTGCATGCTTTTTTTGTGAAGCCTTTCCAATTGTCATTACTAACTCTCCAATTGAATTATTTATTCAGCATATACTAATACAATTACACATGATGAAAAAACTGGAATGGATACTGGCCGGTACTGCTTTATGCTGTATT
>CAZIWJ010000089.1:0-12695 GCA_964542855.1 uncultured Roseivirgaceae bacterium | reverse complement strand
TACGGTGAAGTTGCCCCGGGCCTGCACCTGGATGCTTTTGCGGTCGAGGTAAGGCGACAGGCCCTTTACCAGCACAGTAGATTTTCCGGCGGGAACGGTGAACGTTCCACTCCGGCTAACCTGGGCACCTTCCAGGTAAACCGTTACCTGGTCGATGGAGGTTTCGAGGGGCGCTTCCTTAACCTGCTGGCTCAGCAGGGTTGTGGGCATAAACAGGTAGAAAAATAAAACGCGGTACAGCATAGCAGGATAAGATGAATGATTTGAGCTTGTTGAAATTTTAGTTTTGTTGCAGAAAATTCAAGGTTTAATTACCGACCAGGCCAACTTTTAAGGGTGTGGTTAACTCGATCTGAATTTACTTGACCTGACCTGACCTGACCCTACGGCAGATAAAACTGGTGAAGTACCAGACAGCGATCAAAGGGAAATTTTCAGCCTAAAGGATAAAGTTTAACAAGCTTATATGAAAAGTAACGTAAAAGTAAGAGGTTGCGTATTTCTGTAATCGTTACTCTGCTTTACAATGGGGGGTTAAACAGCGGGTTGCTGGTTAGCTGTTCAAAATCTGTTTTTAAACAGCCGTAGCGAAGCTCGTCTACAATCCGGTCGTTTTTAATAATTGCTTCCCTCAGAATTCCTTCTCTAACGAACCCGTTCTTTTCCAGCACCCGGCAGGAAGCCACATTATGGCCAAAAACCCCTGCGTACACCCGGTGCAGGTTAATGGTGGAAAATCCGTAATGAAGGATAAGGCGAATAGAACGGGTGCCAATGCCTTTACGCCAGTATTTTTCACCAATCCAGTACCCCAGTTCGGCCGAAATCCGGTATACATCTTTCTGTAACACCAGCCCAATTACGCCGGCCAGCTTTTTTTTGTATTCAATGGCCAGGGTTACTTTGGGTTCTTCTTCCCGGCACAGCGCAATGAATACCTCGGCATCGCGAGTGGTATAGGGGTAAGGAATATAGTCGCGCAGGTTATCCCAGATCTTTTTATTGTTCGCCAAACGGGCCAGGGGCCGCTTGTCGCTGGGCGATAACTCGCGGAGGCGGAGGCCATGCTCTCCTTCAATAATTACCATAATTACTGTAGTCCCCGGTAAACCGCCAGGAACAGCAGCACCCAGCCCACGATCATGGCTACCCCGCCAATAGGCGTAATGGCCCCGAGCCATTTTATGCCGGTCATACACAATATATACAGCGACCCGGAAAAAATGATAATGCCCACAATCATGGCAATAGCTGCGTAATCTAGCGACCGGCTTTCTAAACGGGTCATCAGCACCCCGATCAGCAGCAGGGCGATGGTATGGTAAAACTGGTACTTAACGGCGGTTTCGTAAGTTTCCAGCCGGCCACTGGCTTCGAGGGTGGCTTTAAAAGCGTGGGCACCAAAAGCTCCCAGCATTACGGAAACAGCCCCGGATACAGAAGCAATAAGTAATATAATTTTTTGCATAAGGTTCAGTTATTTTCTGGCTCCGAAAATGTGTGTACCGATACGGATCATGTTACTCCCTTCTTCCAGGGCAATCGGGTAATCGCCACTCATGCCCATGCTCAGGGTTTTCATGGTTACCGGGGCCGGGGTTTGCAGGTTTTGCACCCTGTTAAAGATAGCTTTCAGTTTTTTAAATTCATTCCTCACCTGCTCGTGGTTTTCGGTAAAGGTAGCCATTCCCATGAGCCCCTCAACGCGTACGTGTTCCATGTTGGGCAGTTCTTCGCTCTCCAGAATTTCCATCAGTTCGCCCTCGTCCAGGCCAAACTTACTTTCCTCTTCGGCAATGTGCATTTGCAGCAAACAGGGAACCACCCGTTCGGCTTTGCGGCCTTGTTTGTCTATTTCTTTCAGGAGTTTAAAGCTGTCTACCGAATGAATCAACGCCACGTAGGGTGCAATGTATTTCACCTTGTTCCGCTGCAGGTGGCCTACCATGTGCCAGCGGATATCCTTGGGCAGTTCCTCGTACTTGGCGGTCATTTCCTGCACCTTGTTTTCGCCCAGATCGCGAGCGCCGGCTTCGTACGCTTCCATCAGCATTTCGTTGGGCTTGGTTTTGCTGACGGATACCAGGGTACAGTCGTACGATTTTATTTTCTCCCGGAAAGTTTCCAGATTTTGGGCTACGTTGGTCATGTGTAATTTACTTTAAGTATTTAGTAACTGATTTACATCAATAAATACGTTATACCAACAAACTTACAACCTATCGGTTTGCTGTGTATGGAATACACTAAACTTTTTAAACCCGTTCTTTTGGCACTGATTTTTACCGGCTGCTTCACCATCGCCGGCCAGGCGCAATCGGTAAAACTGGATTCGTACAACGAGAAACGACAGCAAATTACAAAAATTGGTATGGTTACCCTGGGTTCATGGGCCATCGGGAATATGGCCCTGAACGGCGGGCTGATGCTTAACCGTGAGCGCGACCAGCGGTATTACTTCTACCAGATGAATGTATTCTGGAACGTGGTAAACCTGGGGCTGGCCGGCTTCAGTTTGCTGTCGCTCGATAAAACAGGAGGGCTGTCGCTTTACGAAACCCTGCAGGAGCAAAACGGACTGGAGAAAATTTTGCTGTTTAATGCCGGGCTCGACCTGGGGTATATCGCTACCGGCCTGTACCTGCGGGAACTGGGGAACAACCGCGAAAACCGGCGCAACCAGTGGCGGGGCTACGGCAATGCCCTTATTCTACAGGGCGGGTTCCTGTTTTTGTTCGACGTGGCCCTGGCTACGGTATTAAATCAGCATGCAAACAACCTGTCGCCCCTCTTCCAGGGTATGAGCCTGTCGCCCGCCGCGTTTTCTGTAAAGATTAGTTTTTAAACGTGTTACAGAGATAAAAAATAACAGGGTGAACAACCAGCTTCTCAACAGTCGGTTACCCTAATGGTTGTAAATAAAAGTAAGTCTGAAAGGCTGAACGTTAGGTTTGGAGATTTACACGCCAGGTTGGAAGGGTTACTCTATTCAATTATTTGTGTCGTAGGTTGAGGCAGATGATGTTTACCACAATAAATCCGGTTAGAATGCTCAACAGGCAGAGCGAAATTAAACGCTGCCCCAGAACATCCTTATACAGCGGGTCGTTAATTTAACTTATGGAAGTTTTTTCGTACACCCCACAACAAATTAATCAACTTCCGGATCAGCCCGGTGTGTATCGCTTCATCAATCAAGACGATAAGCTGATTTACGTGGGCAAAGCTAAAAACCTGAAGAAGCGGGCGAGCAGTTATTTTACCAAACAAAGCGGAGTAAACCGCAAAACCCGTAAAATGGTGGGTGAAATTGTACGGTTAGAAGTAACTGTGGTGAATTCGGAATTCGATGCCCTGTTGCTGGAGAACAGCCTCATTAAAACCAACCAGCCCAAGTATAACATCCTGCTGCGCGATGATAAGTCGTACCCCTACATCTGCGTAAGTAACGAACGTTTCCCGAGGGTGTTTGCCACCCGAAACCCGGAATACAAGCAGGGAAAATATTTTGGCCCCTACGCCAGTGTAAAGGGAATGAACAACGTACTGGCCCTGATCCGCAAGCTATATACCATTAGAACGTGCAGCTACAACTTATCGGAAGAAAACATTGAGGCCGGTAAGTTTAAAGTATGCCTGGAATACCACATCGGAAACTGCAAAGGCCCCTGCGAAAAACTGCAATCGGAAGAAGAGTACAACAAAGACATTGCCCTGGCCACGAACATTCTGAAAGGCCACCTGGCCCCTGCCCGGCAGTACTTCAAAACCCAGATGCAACAGGCAGTAGAAGAACTGGCCTTCGAGCGGGCGCAGGATTTTAAAGAAAAACTGGAACTGCTGTCTAAATTCCAGTCACGATCGCAGGTTGTGAACCAGCAAATGGCCGATACCGACGTTATTACCATTGTTTCCGACGAGAAAAATGCGTTCGTTAATTACCTCAAAGTGAACGAAGGGGCCATTGTGCTTTCCAAAACGGTTGAAATTAAAAAGAAACTGGAGGAATCAGACGAGGAAATCCTGTTGCTCATGCTGCTGGAAATGCGCCAGCGCCACATCAGCGATTCGGGTACGGTGCTCACCAATGTTCCTTTTGAAAGCGCAGAAGAAAGCGTGGAGATTGTGGTGCCTAAAATCGGAGACAAAAAGAAGCTGGTCGACCTGTCGCAAAAGAATGCCAACCTGTACCGGGTGCAGAAGCTGAACCGTTCGCAGTCGGCCAAACAACGCGAAAACCGGGTGCTGAAGCAACTTCAGGAAGACTTACAGATGCAGAACCTGCCCATGCACATTGAGTGTTTCGATAACTCTAACATGCAGGGTACTAACCCGGTGGCCTCTATGGTTTGTTTCATGAATGGGAAGCCGGCCAAAAAGGAATACCGAAAATTCAATATTAAAACGGTTACCGGTCCCGACGATTTTGCTTCCATGAAGGAGGTGGTAGGCAGAAGGTACAGGCGCCTGAAGGAAGAGGAAAAACCCCTCCCCGACCTGATTGTAATCGACGGCGGCAAAGGGCAGCTAAGTGCATCAGTGGAGGCCCTCAGGGAACTGGGGCTGTACGGTGACATGGTTGTTATTGGTATTGCCAAACGACTGGAAGAAATTTACTATCCCGGCGATCAGTTTCCGCTGCACATCAGTAAAAAATCGGAATCGCTGAAACTGATCCAGCGCATCCGCGATGAAGCCCACCGCTTTGCCATTACTTTCCACCGCCAGAAACGATCTAACCAGGCTTTCCAGAGCAGCCTGGAGCAAATTAACGGAATTGGAAAAGCCACAGCCCAGAAACTGATTAAACACTTTGGGTCGGTGAAAAGGATTAAAGCTTCATCCGATGAGGAACTGCGTAACATTGTAGGCGATAAAAAAGCTAAAATTATCCGGGAAGGGTTTGCAGCCCTGGAAAAGGAGAAGCAATAGTAAATGCTGCCACAAGCTCCCGTAAATTTTATTATATTTAACGGTTAAAAAACAGTAAGCAGGCAGTATGGTATACTTGATCGTTATTATCATTTACCTGGTCATTATGATTGGCCTGGGCATTAGCAAGGCCAGTAGCATTAAAACGCAGGCCGATTTTTCCGTGGCCGGCCGCTCGCTTTCGCCCTGGGTGCTGGTGGGTACCATGCTGGCCACCTGGATCGGAACCGGATCGGTACTGGGCAACGCGGGTAAAACTTACGAAACCGGGTTAGCCGCGCTAATTCTTCCACTGGGTGGGGTGCTGGGCATTGTTATACTCATTAGCATATCCGGGAAAGTACGCTCTTTCGAAAAATACACGGTTCCCGAAGTAATCGGCGACCGCTTCGGTTCCACGGCCCGTGTGCTTGCCGTTATAGCCCTGGTGATGGCCTACATGGTTATTGTCAGCTACCAGTTCAACGCCGGGGGAGCGGTACTTCACACAGTTTTAATGGATGAAACCGGCAGTTCGCTCATCAGTGTAGAAATGGGTACTGTCATTGCCGCAGTTTGTATCATCGCCTACACCGTACTGGCCGGGCTGGTAAGTGTGGCCTACACCGACGTGGCCAATGGTATTATTCTCACCGGCTCGTTTATTTTTGCCATACCCATCTTTTTTTACGAGGCCGGCGGGTTGCAGGGGATGCAGGCTTCCTTTGAAACGATGGGTAAGCCCGAAAACATGCAGTTTTTTGGGGTGTTTACCCCACTCAATATTATCAACTTTACCCTGCCCTCCTTTTTGCTGGTGATGGGCGATGCTAACCTGTACCAGCGGTTTTTTGCCAGCCGCGATGCCAAAGGGGCTACTTTTGCTACCACCATTTTAGTATTTGCCGTGCTGCTGGTAGAAATCATGATCATTAGCTCGGCCTGGATTTCTTCCAGTATGATCCCGGATGCTGAAGTAGGCAAGTACGTGCTCATTTACGCCTCTTACGAATTTCTGCCCACCTTTCTCGGGGCCATTATGATGACGACTATTGTCGGGATTATCATTTCCACGGCCGATAGTTTCCTGCTGGTACCGGCTACTACGCTCATACGCGATATTTATTTACGAAATATTAATGCTAACGCCAGCGAAAAGACTATTGTGCTGTACAGCCGCATCCTGGTTCTCATTCTCGGGTTTATTGCTTACCTGGTATCGGTTGGGTTTTCTAAATCGACCGGGTTTTTCGAGAAGTCGTTGTATGCCTATACAATTTACGGGGCAGCCATTACGCCCAGCATTATTGCTGCCCTGTTCTGGAAGCGGGCTACCAGTGCGGGTTCCATCAGTTCCATTCTTGCCGGAACGGTAACTACCCTGTTGTGGAAAGAAGCCCCGTTTGTAAAAAATATTATCGGCCCGGAATGGTACGGTTCTATCGATGCGGTACTGCCCGCCATCGGTATGTCGGTACTTTGCCTGTTTTTGGTGAGCCTGGCTACCTCGAATTCTAAGGCCAAAGCAGTGGAAGAAGTTCGGTATTCCTGATGTTCGTCATTTCAGAAATCCCGGCCAGCCGATAACATTGAATGTAGGTTGCTGATCCGGGTTGAATTGGATAATCACTGTAAACCAACCTCCTTTAAATAACCTAAACTACAAAATATCCTGTAATTTAAGTTGCATCTGTATACGCAGCATCTTTTAACCCAAACCAGTAACGCTATGAAATTATTCCGTACCTTTTCACTCATAATGGCCACGGCAGTGTATGCTGCCAGCTTCTCCTGCCAATCGAACGAAACCTCTTTAAGCGGGGCAGAAAAAAAAGAATACCGCGAACAGGGCATGCAGGTGATCCAGGCTACATTTAAAACGCTGAGCGGCGAAGTAATGCAAGCTATGAAAAGAGGAGGCGTAAAAGAGGCCATTCCTTACTGCCAGCTTTCAGCCTATCCGCTTACCGATTCTATTGCCCGTACTCAGGGGGTTCAGCTAAAGAGGGCGGCGGTACGCTACCGAAACCCCGACAATAAGGCTACTGATAAAGAAGCTGAAATTTATTCCCGTTACCAGGAGCAATTGCAGCAGGGAGAATCGCCCGGGCCGGTGGTTGAGCGGTACGAAGGAGTGGTAAGTATGTATGCCCCCATCGTGCTGCAGGGGCAATGCGTAAGCTGCCACGGTACCGTAGGGGAGGGCATTGCTACCGAAAACTACGAAATCATTAAAGCTAAATACCCGAACGACAAAGCCATAAATTTCGCTCCGGGCGATTTACGGGGAATTTGGCACGTTACGTTCAACAATTAGTTTTCGATAAAAAAGCTACCCTGCTCGCGCGCAACTCCGATCGCGAGAGCTAATAACCTGCAAGCTACCCGCCAGTACAGCATGATCGTTCAACCCTTTTCAAGAAGCAAAAGGAGATTTATTTACGTTAGTGAAGAAGTGAAAAGAAAAGCAAAAGAAGGCGTATTCTAGCCAACAGCCCGGAATACATACGCTAAACAACACTTCAGAAAAGGAGCCTTTCGCGTATAATACTCCTTTTTTGGTTAATTTCCTCCTATCTTTGCAAACTGGGCAATCATTTTGTAGCCCAAACTGTTTTAATCCGTATGTATAAAAACATCGAACTAAAAACTATACAAAAGCGAGCATATGCAAGACGATAACATGAGTGACCTGCTCAGCAAACTGTCAGTTGAACGCCTGTTTGAAGAAAAGTCACTGGAAAAACGCAAGGTATATCTGTGGGGCCCTGTTATGGACGACTCGGCCCGCGATGTAGTGAACCGATTAATTTACCTGGAGGAAAAAGATCCGGGAAAACCCATTACCTTTTACATTAACAGCCCCGGTGGAATTGTTACCTCAGGCATGATTATTTACGATACCATGCAAATGATTTCCTCCCCGGTTGCCACGGTAAACGTAGGACTGGCGGCTTCTATGGGATCTATTTTACTTTCCGGCGGTGAAAAAGGCATGCGATCAATTTATCCTCACGCCCGAACCATGATTCACCAGCCCAGTATCGGCGGAATGGTTCAGGGTCGGGTAAGTGACCTGAAAATTACTGTCGACGAAATTAAGAAAACCAAGAAACTGGGAGCAGAAATCCTGGCCAAAAACTGCGGCCAGGAAATTGAAAAGGTAGAAGCCGACTTCGAGCGCGACTACTGGATGGGCGCCGACGAATCTATAGAATACGGTATCGTAGACAATGTGCTCGATAAACTGTGATTTAATCCGGCGCAAGTACCAAAATTAATATAGCTGGTGGTACCTGTGCCAACATACTTCTCCCTGCGGGTAAAACTTAATATAGCACAGGTATTGGATTGATGGCATCTTGATGGCATCAGTTAATACCTGTGCTTATGCTAACTGGTTGGCTATTCTAACCCGTAAAGATCTTTCCCGGCTTCTTCGTACTTGTCGCCTGAATTCCAGAAGGGCGTCTGTTCCATGTTGGCCACCCCGATAGCAGCCATCACGTACGAACGGTAATACTTATTAATGTAATCTTTATCGAGGCTTTCGTATTCGTCGGTTACCTGGTGGTAATACTTCAGAATTTCCTTATCGAAAGCAGTAAATCCCAGCGAAAAAGTAATGGCCGGTACGCCCGCACGGGCAAAATTCACGTTGTCGGAGCGGTCGAATAAATTTTGTTCCGGGGCCGGATCGCCTTTGGCTTCCAGGCCAAACGCCTCGCAACTGGCTTCCAGGATCGGGTCGATGCTGGTTCGGCCAAAACCGAAAATGCTCACCCGGCTCACATCGTTGTAACCGGCGTTATCGATGTTGAAATTGTATATGGTCTGCTCCAGTGGAACCAGCGGATTGCTGGCATAGTACTGGCTGCCCAGCAACCCCTTTTCTTCTGCCGTAAAGGCAATAAACACAACCGATCGTTTAGGAGGATGTTCGCTGAAATACCGGGCGGCACTCAGCAGTCCTACGGTACCCACGGCATTGTCGCGGGTACCGTTAAAAATACCGTCGCCGTCTTTGGCTTTGCTCATATCGCTGCCTACGTGGTCGTAGTGGGCGCCCAGGGCCAGATACTCATTTTTTAATTCGGGATCAGTGCCTTCAATAACGGCAATTACATTTTTGCTGTTTAACTGTTTCTCTTCTGCACCCGTTATCCGGAGGCTCGCCCGTTGATACTTTCCCTCGCCTATCGCTTCGGCGTATTTACCTTTCGCATCATCGATCCAGGTTCGCGGCAAATCACTATCATTTGAAGCATCTTCATCTGCCAGGCGAATTTGTTCGGTGTTTAAATATTTAACCAGCAGTTTCCAGGGAACAAGGGGAGATTTATACAATTCTACCAGGGCTAATCCTCCCATTTCTTCAACCAGCCCGGCTTTCCGGCGGCTTAGCCGCAAGTACTGGCGGGCGTTCGGGTTACCTTTTTCCCCGGCATTGGCCACCACAATTTTACCTTCAACGTCTAAATTGGCCAGGTCTGCTTCGGTAGCGTATCCGGCAAAAATTATTTCAGCTTCCAGGTCAACCAACCGGTTACTTCCCCCGGTTACCAGCATCTGCTTGCCGTGGCTGAACTGATCGTTGCCCATTTCCAGTACGGCCTCTTCGGGCGGGGAAGATTTCGTTAAAGGAACCGGTTGAAAGTAATTATCGCTCCCTTCAGGAGGCTGAAGCCCGTAAGCCTTAAATTGCTCGGCCAGGTACCGGGCTGCAATATTCAGTTCCACGCTGCCTGTATTCCGGCCTCCCATTTCATCGGAAGATAAAAACCGGAGATGCGGTGCCCAGTACGCTTCATTTACGATATTTGCAACCTGCCCGGCCTGCTCGTCCTGAGCGTAACCCAATGTACTGCCCAGGAACAAGCTTAAGGCAATTATTACTTGTTTTTTCATCATTTACGTTAAATTTCTCGCGTTAACCGGTAAAAATAATACAATTTTAAAAAATCCATATTTTAACCTTATGCAAAGCACAAAGGAAAAAACGATTAGGCGGGTGTTGGCTTTACTAACGCTGGTTATTCTAGGTTATGGTATTTACTACGTTAGGGAAAGTGTAAGCATTTTGTCGGGCTACGGGGCCAAGGTGATGTGCTCCTGCGTGTATTTGTCTGATCGTTCGCCAAACCACGTACTGGATCATGAACTGGCCGGTTTCCCTTACTCACTGGCCTCGTACCGGGTTCAGCAAGATAAAAACTCAGCCACCGGTTCTTTGTTCGGCCTCGGAAAAAGAAGGGCCATTTACCGCGAAGGCATTGGCTGCACGCTTGTTCCGGCTGGCGAGGACAGTACGGCCATTCAACCGGTACCGGTAGTAAGCCGTCCGGAACGTGCGGTGAACCCCGATACGGTTCCCTGGCCATACGGCGATAGAATTTCTACTTATTTTCCTTCTTCGGTGAACCGCACAAAACTGGAAAAAACGGTAAACGAGGTTTTTACCAGTAACGATAAAAATACCCGGGCGCTACTGGTAGTTTACAAGAACGAACTCATTGCCGAGCAGTATGCCGAACCGTTTACCCGAAATACCCGGCAGGCCGGCTGGTCGATGAGTAAAAGCGTAACCAACGCCCTGGTAGGCCACCTAATAAAAAACGGTAAACTACGTATTGAACAGCAGGCCCCGGTAGAAGGGTGGAACCGCCAGAACGACCTGCGATCGGAAATTACCATTAACCACCTGTTGCAAATGCAAAGCGGCCTGGAATGGTGGGAATTTTATTCGGCCCCCAGCGAAGTAACCCGCATGTTATTCACGGAAGCCAGTGCATACCAGGTAGCTGCCACGGCCAGGGCAGAAGATGTGCCCGGAACAGCGTGGTACTACGCCAGCGGAAGCACAAATATTTTATCGGGGATCATGCGCAAAACAGTAGGCGATTCCGTTTACCATCGTTTACCTTACAACGTGCTGTTTCACCCACTGGGCATGTACAGCGCCCGCATGGAGCCCGATGCAGCCGGGAATTACGTTGGGTCTTCGTACATTATGGCTACCGCCCGCGACTGGGCCCGTTTCGGGTTGCTGTTCCTCAACGAAGGGGAATGGAACGGTAAACAGCTTTTACCGGAAAGCTGGGTGGAATATTCCCGTACCCCGGCAGCACACGCTCCGCGGGGAACGTACGGCGCCCACTTCTGGCTAAATGCCGGAGAAAAAAATAACCCGGAAAACCGGGCGCTACCCGATGTACCCCGCGATGCCTACTCTGCGAATGGCTTCGAGGAACAACGAATATTCATTATCCCGTCTGCAGAACTGGTTGTTGTAAGGCTGGGCCAGACCAAAGGAAACTTCGATTTCAATAGCCTGCTTGCCGATATTATCGACTGCTTGCCCCGGTAATTGCCAACCATCTGCTTTTATCGATGTTAGGTGGAAACGTATCATGAACATCAGTTGAGTTAAAAAATAAACCCATGAAAATAAATTTACTTGCTTTCTTACTACTGGCGGGCGTGCTTTCTCTGCAGGCCCAGGATAATTCGCCGGGAAGTGTTCCTCCTGAAGAGGATCCTCGCTTATACAACATTGCTGAAGCTCCTTCTGCCGGGCGCATTGAAAACGACATTCAGCAACTGGTGAATTACGGCACCCGGAATACGCTTTCCGATACGGTATCTGATACCCGCGGTATCGGTGCGGCCCGCCGCTGGATCGAGGCTGAATTCAAACGCATTTCCGAAGCTTGCAACAATTGCCTGGAGGTATCTACCCAGCGCCAGTTAATCCGTGCCGGGGTTTCCGACCGTATTCCCGATCCTACCGTAATTGTTAACGTGCTGGCCATTCAGCGGGGCACCACCAACCCCGATCATTACGTGATCATGTCGGGCGATATCGATTCCCGGGCTTCCGACGTAACCAACGCAACCATCGACGCCCCCGGTGCAAACGACAATGCCAGCGGCATGGCCGGGGTACTGGAAGCTGCCCGGGTGCTGAGTAAATATAAATTCAACAACAGCATTATTTATGTAGGCCTTTCCGGGGAAGAACAGGGATTGTTTGGAGGAAAATTAATGGCGGGCATTGCCAAAGAAAAAGGCTGGAACATTCTGGGCGTGCTGAACAACGATATGATTGGTAATATAGAAGGCATCGATGGTGTAATTGAAAACAATACCTTCCGGGTTTTCTCTGAACCAACCCCGGTTACCTCCACCGACCGTGAAATCCGGGCCCGGCGGTATTACGGGGGCGAAGTGGATGGCATTTCCCGGCAGCTGGCCCGCTACGTTAACCGCCTCACCAGCCAGTACGTAAGTAACCTGGATGCTATTATGATTTACCGGCTCGACCGTTTCGGAAGGGGTGGCCACCACCGTCCGTTTAACGACGAGGGATTTCCGGGGGTAAGAATCATGGAAACGCACGAAAACTATACCCGCCAGCACCAGGATATCCGGGTAGAAAACGGCATTGCCTACGGGGATGTAATTGAAGGGGTGAATTTCAATTATGCCGCCAAGCTTACCGGGGTTAACGCCATTAGCCTGGCCGGGCTGGCCTGGGCCCCGAAACCCACCGGGAAAGTAAAAATCGGCGGGGCCGTAGAGCCTTCAACCCGCCTGTCCTGGGAGGCGGTTAACGATCCTAACCTGGCCGGCTACAAAATTTACTGGCGCGATACCACCGCCCCGCAGTGGCAGTATTCCCGCTACGTGGGAAACGTAACTGAACATACGCTGGAAGGCATTGTAATTGATAACTACCTGTTTGGCGTTGCGGCAGTTGGTAAAGACGGGCACGAAAGCCTGGT
>CAZIWJ010000088.1:0-12717 GCA_964542855.1 uncultured Roseivirgaceae bacterium | reverse complement strand
GGAAGATTTCCGGTTTATCATTTAATTGAAAAGGGCCTAACGAGATAGGATAGCGAACATTTAACCAGTATATTCGTAGTTATTTTAATACCTACGGGGCCGACTGGAATTGACAGGAAGTGTAATGTAGGTGTAAGCATGCCGGGAGTTGGGGGTATTTCCCGTAAATAAAACCTTCAAACCATAAATGGCGAAAATAACTACGCCATGGCTGCCTAATTTTAGGATAACTTCCTAAAATTTACAGGCTTAATCGGTTGAGCCAAACTGGTTCCCGGGCCACATCCCGCCGAACCTGGCTTCATTGGTTTGGAGTTCGGGGTGTCGACTAAATGAAGCTAGCCTGGAGTGATGCTGCTAACAACAGGCGAAACTCTCAGCAGATAAGGGGTTTACTTGGTTTGTTCTTCACCTGGTGCCTTCGAAAATTTAAGAAGAACTAAGCATGTAGAAAGCGCACTGCGTTCCTTAGCTGGACGCGGGTTCGAATCCCGCCGGCTCCACAAAATTTTCATCTATTCAAACCCCTTCAGGTTTCTCTCTGGAGGGGTTTTTTGTTGGTAGCAATTTCAGATTTTACTTTACAGGTTCTAAAGATGAATTACGACAACTCTTCTTTCAGGAACCTGGCCGTATAACTTTCCTGGTTTGCGCTCACTTCTTCGGGCGTACCTTCCGCTAAAATATACCCGCCTTCATCGCCGCCTTCCGGGCCCAGGTCAATTATGTGGTCGCATACCTTAATCACGTCCATGTTGTGCTCAATAATCAGCACGGTATTGCCCTTATCTACCAGTCGGTTTAGCACATCCAGTAGGTGTTGAATATCCTGGAAGTGCAACCCGGTAGTGGGTTCATCGAGGATGTAAAGCGTTTTCCCGGTGTCTTTCTTCGATAGTTCAGTGGCCAGTTTCACCCGCTGCGCCTCTCCACCACTCAGGGTGGTGGCGTGCTGCCCGAGGGTAATGTAACCCAGGCCTACCTGCTGCAGGGTTTCAATTTTCCGTAAAATACGGGGCTGGTTTTTAAAGAACTCCACGGCCGACTCTACGGTCATATCCAGCACATCGGAAATGGATTTCCCTTTAAAGCGTACTTCCAGGGTTTCCCGGTTGTAACGTTTTCCCTTGCAGGTAGGGCAGGGGATGTGCACATCGGGCAGGAAGTCCATTTCAATAAGCTGCATGCCGCCCCCCTCACAGGTTTCGCAGCGCCCACCCTTTACGTTAAATGAAAACCTTCCGGGTTTGTAGCCCCGGATTTTAGCTTCCGGCAGTTCAGAAAACAGCGCCCGGATTTCGGTAAACACGCCAGTGTAGGTGGCAGGGTTCGACCGGGGGGTACGCCCAATGGGCGACTGGTCTACCTCAATTACTTTATCAAGGTCTTTTAAACCGGTAATCTTCTTATAAGGATAGGGCTGTCGCTTCGATTTGTAAAACTGCGCGCTCAGGATAGGAAACAGGGTATTATGGATGAGGGTGGATTTTCCGCTGCCCGACACCCCGGAAACGCAAATCATTTTACCCAGCGGCAGGGTGAGGTTCACATTTTTCAGGTTATTGCCATTTGCTCCCTTAAGCTGGATCGATTTCCCGTTCCCCAAACGCCGTTCCGCGGGAATGGCTATTTGTAAGTCGCCTTTCAGGTAAGCAGCCGTGGTACCGCCTTCTTTCAGGAATTTCTCCGGATCGGCAGCGGCAATAATTTCTCCGCCGTGCCGGCCGGCCCCGGGGCCAATATCAATGATGTAATCGGCATTCAGCATCATATCGCGGTCGTGCTCCACCACAATTACCGTGTTGCCCAGGTTACGCAGGTTTTGCAGCGATTTAATAAGCTTCACGTTATCGCGCTGGTGCAAGCCAATGCTGGGTTCATCCAGGATATAGAGCACACCAACCAGTTGGGTGCCGATTTGGGTTGCCAGGCGAATGCGCTGGGCTTCCCCGCCGGAAAGGGTTTTTAACGGCCGGTTTAGGCTCAGGTAGTCTAGCCCCACTTCCAGCAGGAAAGAAATACGCTTCCTGATTTCTTTTAGCACTTCAGTAGCGATGCGCAGCTGGCGTTTATCGAGCCTCGATTCCAGGTCGGCAAACCACTCACCCAGTTGCGACAGGTTCAGTTCGGCCAGTTCACCAATGTTACGGTTATCGATTTTATAGTGCAGCGATTCTTTCTTGAGCCTTCGCCCTTCACATTCCGGGCATACCGTAGAAGTCATGAACTGGTTGGCAAACTTCTGCATCTTATCTGTACCGTTATCGCGCTGCTTTTCCAGGTATTTGATTATACCTTCAAACTTCACGTGGTACTGCGAGCCGGGGTATTTCTTAGAAGGTACGGTTACCGTGCTATTGTCGCCGTAGAGAATGGTATCTATCGCTTTCTTGGGGATTTTTTTAATGGGCGTTGAGATGGGCACCTTATGTTTCTTCATAATGGCCTCCACCTTCTTGAAGATCCACACGTCGCGGTACTCGCCCAGGGCTTCAATACCCCCCTGGCTGATGCTCTTATCCGGGTTGGGTATCACTGCTTCCAGGTCTACCTCTTCAATTTTGCCCAGTCCGTTGCACTTAGGGCAGGCACCATAAGGCGAGTTAAAGGAAAACAGGTTAGGAGCCGGCTCATCATAAGAGAGGCCGGTTTCAGGATCCATCAGGAACTTGGAGAAGTGCATCACGTTCCCGTCCTCATTGCGCAGCATCATAATGCCCTTGCCTTGTTGCAGGGTCGATTTTACCGAAGTAGCCACCCGGTATCGATCGTCCGGGTTCACCTTAATGCGGTCTACCACGATTTCGATGTCGTGCATCTTGTATCGATCTACCTGCATTTTGGGAGCCAGGTCTACCACCACGCCATCCACGCGCGCCTTGGTGTAGCCCTGCTTGCGGATTTGCTGGAACAGTTCACGGTAGTGCCCTTTACGCCCTTTTACTACCGGGGCCAGTAAAATAATTTTCTGGTCGGTAAACTGATCAATGATTTTATCGATAATCTGGTCTTCCGACTGCTGCTCCATTTTATTCCCCGTAAGGTAGGAGTAAGCTTCCCCGGCGCGGGCGTAAAGCAGGCGCATAAAGTCGTACACTTCAGTTACAGTTCCCACGGTAGAGCGGGGGTTTTTAGAAGTGGTTTTCTGTTCAATTGAAATCACCGGGCTCAGGCCTTCGATTTTATCTACATCGGGCCGCTGCATATTGCCGATAAACGAGCGGGCGTAAGCCGAAAAGCTTTCCATGTACCGGCGCTGGCCTTCGGCATAAATGGTATCGAAAGCCAGTGATGACTTCCCGCTGCCGCTGATGCCAGTAATCACAATCAGTTTGTTGCGTGGAATGGTTACCTCAACATCTTTCAGGTTGTGTTCACGAGCGCCAAAAATTTCAATTTTCCCGTCGAGTAGCGAATTTTCAGTAGTAGTACGGAGTGGTTCCTGTTCCCTGGTTTTGGTTGTCGTTTCCATAAGCGAACTGCAAAGATACACATACTACAAATAGAAGTACAGGATAGTTTAAACTAGAATGGACTAACAGGGCTATTCTGGCTTCAGGAACCAATTCGTTCTACCGGGTTCTGGGCAATCATGATGTTGTAGGTGTTCCGACGCACGGTAAGGTGGTCGCGGCGCAGCCAGGGGTTGTAGCGCTTCAGCACTTTGTACGATACCCCGTTTTCTTTGGCAAAATCTACCAGGTTGGGAATAGTTTTGTCTACAAAAACCGGCTTTAGCTCAGCGGGGTGGTACAATTCTTCTTCTGAAAGAATATAGCCGTACTTGTTCGGGCTCTCCATAATAATTTTAAGGGCCAGGACGCGGAACAGGTATCGGGAGGTTTCCTGGTTCAGTAACAAATCGTAGTAGGAGTCTGCTTTTTGCTCTTCCATCCTTTTGTTTAGGCCGTTCATCCCCATATTATAAGAAGCCGCCGCAGCAGTCCAGTTACCAAATTTATTGTAAGCTTTCAGCAGGTACTGGCTGGCGGCGTGGGTCGACTTCACCGGGTCGTAACGTTCATCAACCTCGCGGTTCACTTCCAGGTTGAGTTCGCGGGCCGTACCTTTCATTAACTGCCAGAAGCCCTTAGCTCCGCTGGGAGAAGTAACATTGCTTAGTTCACTCTCAATTACCGCCAGGTATTTAAAATCTTCGGGAATATTATATTTTTTCAGAATGGGTACAATCTGGGGAAACCAGCGGTTGGCCCGCTTCAGGGCCAGAATAGTGCGGGAGTGCCGGTTGGCATTTACGTGAATTTCCATATCGAGCCGTTCGTAAATATCGGGCCGCTTCAAAGGTACATCCTCCCCGGCAAAGGTGAGCCTTTCGGGCAGGGGAGTGGTGAAGGCAAACTTGCGTAATTTACTGCTGGCTTCCTGTGGCTTCACCTCCTGTACTTCTACTGCATCCTGCTCCTGCTGGTCGTAAGCCACGTATCCTAGTAAAATGACAAAGGGTACTACCTGAAAAATATAATTTTTGAGCTTCATAGTTAAAAGTTCGGTGAAAGCAGGTATTTGGAATAAAATTCATCAATTACAGCTACTGCTTCTGTAGGGGTATCTACAATGTTAATTAAATCAAGGTCCTCTTCATTAATGTTCCCTTCTTCGAGCAGCGTGCCTTTAATCCAGTCGATCAGGCCTTCCCAGTACTCGCGAACCACCAGCACAATAGGAAATCGAGCTATTTTCTTGGTCTGGATCAGGGTCATGGCCTCGAATAGTTCATCGAGTGTACCTAAACCGCCGGGCATCACAATAAAACCCTGGGAATAGCGAACAAACATTACTTTTCGTACAAAGAAATAATCGAAGTTGATGAGTTTGTCCGGGTCAATAAAAATGTTGCTTCTTTGCTCGAAAGGTAACACTATATTAATTCCAACCGACTTCCCCCTTTCACTTCGGGCCCCTTTGTTTCCCGCTTCCATAATTCCCGGCCCACCACCGGTAATAATACCGTAACCATGGCGAACAACCTTGGCAGCAATTTCTTCAGTCATTTTGTACCAGGGATGGTCCTGCTGGGTACGGGCGGAACCAAAAATGGTAACGCACGGGCCAATTTTTGTGAGTTTCTCGAACCCTTCCACAAATTCGGCCATTATTTTAAAAATAATCCAGGAGTTGGCACTTTTAATTTCGTTCCAGTCTCTTTCCTGAAATGCTTTCTTTATTCTTTCTTCTTCCGGGTTGGAAGAGGGTTGTCCATTGGTCATATTCATCATAAAAAATCAAGATATGTTTTCAAACATACAAACTAAATCCGCAGGATTTATTGTATTCACTACCGTGGTATACCGTAAAGCACAGAACAACTAAAAAATCATTCTACGTTCAACAAGCTTTTCAGGGCGCTTTTGTGGTCGGTGTATTCAAAGGTAAACCCGGTATCTTCAATTATCCGGCTCGATACTTTATTTCCTCCCAGCACAATGCTAGCCATTTCTCCCATGGCCATGCGCAGGGCAAAACCCGGTGCGTTGGGCAGGAACATGGGCCGATCCAGCAGCTTTGCGATACTTCGGGTCATGGTTTCATTGTTAACGGGTTTCGGGCCAACGGCGTTGTAAGCCCCCTGCAGCTGTTCGTGTTCAATAGCATGTATGAACATGCGGCACAGGTCGTCGATGTGAATCCAGCTCATGTATTGTTTCCCGCTACCCAGGGCAGTGGCCATCCCCAGTTTAATAGGCTGAATCAGTTTGGGCAGCGCCCCGCCTGCCGTACTGAGCACAATGCCAATGCGCAGTTTTACCAGCCGGATACCCATTTCCTTCACCGGATCGCTGGCAGCTTCCCATTTTACGGTTACCCTGGCCAGGAAGTCTTTACCGGGCTTGCTGCCTTCGGTAATGGTTTCGTGGCCGGTGTCCGACCCGTAAATGCCGATAGCCGAAGCGGCGATGAAAGATTTTATCTTCGGGTTGTGCTCTTTTATGCCCTGAATGAGCAAAGCAGTAGAATCGACCCGGCTGTCGAGAATCTGTTGCTTCCGCGAATCAGTCCAGCGTTCGTCGGCTACCCCCGCCCCGGCCAGGTGCACCACGTGGTTAACCCCTTTCAGGGCCTCAGGGTCTATTTCCTGTTCATCAACGCTCCAGGGGTAAGTGGGAACGGTTTCATTTCCTTTTACCGTGCGGCTAAGGTGCCGCACTTCGTAATTCTTTTCCAGCAGCAGTTCGGTTAACCGGGTGCCTACCAGGCCGGTACCCCCTGCAATCAGTACAGTTTCTGCCATATTATAGAGTAGTTGAAGTCGTGAATATAGAAAAAAAGTGGCCCTGTATAGTAAATGGAGGCTTCGGCGCTTTGTTTACATTTTGTTAACACTGCTTTAACGATGTGGTAATATGTAATAATTAGTATTGCATGACAGAATTGCCTTACAAACCTGCAAATGGCCGGAAAATCTCCGGTCTTTTGTTTTTTATGGCCACGGGGAAAATTACAGGCCAACTGTTTTCGGTTTATGGTTCTGCTCCGCAATCTGCTTTACAAAAGCTATGCTATAATAAGTGCAATTTCCATTCAATCAAGGTATACTTGGCACCTGCACCTGTTTCCCGTTTATAACAGCGTGGTTCAGTTCACTTTTTGTTACTAAAATGATTGTTTTTTAACGTACAAAAGGCTTCTCTATCATTCCAGGGCTATTTTGTTCGAAACAGAACGTTAAGTTTATATTAAGTCACATAAAATTATCTTAACAATTACTTAAACTCTCTCCGTAGAAAGCCTGTAAGGTAACTGTTAGTTTTGCAATAACTAGTACAAAATCAAATGTAAACCTTACATGCTATGAAACAAATTTTACTATCCTTACTCGTGTTGGTGAGCACGCTTATCAGTACCGATGCACTGGCGCAGGGATCTACCACCGCTGCGATTAGTGGAACGGTTCTCGACGAGAACGGAGAAGCGCTTCCGGGCGCCACAATTAAGGCAATTCACCAGCCTACCGGAACCGTGTACGGTATTGTCTCGAATACAGATGGCCGCTACCGCATTGCAAATATGCAGGTTGGTGGCCCTTACGAGGTTACCACTACGTTTGTAGGCTTCCAGGAGAACATCAAGAACGACATCTTTCTAACCCTGGGGCAGACGCTGAACCTGAACCTGAACATGCAGGAAACAGCAACTGAACTGGATGAAATAGAAATCATTTCCCGGCGCGATGCCATTATCGACGGTAACCGAACCGGGGCCGAAACAGTGGTTAACAAGGAAAGAATTCAAAATACGCCGACAGTTACCCGGTCAATTTTCGATTTTACCCGCCTTACGCCCCAGGCCGACATCGGAGAGGGCAGCGATGGCTTTAATATGTCGCTGGGTGGTATCAATAACCGTTATAATGCTATCTACATCGATGGTGCGGTAAACAACGACGTTTTCGGACTGGCCGGTTCGGGAACTAACGGGGGCCAGACCGGGGTTTCGCCTATTTCTGTTGATATTATCGATCAGATACAGATTTCCCTGGCACCGTTCGACGTTCGCCAGTCGGGCTTTGCCGGTGGATCTATTAATGCAGTTACCCGATCCGGTACCAACGAATTTGTGGGTTCGGCTTACTACTTCTACCGGAATGAGAACCTGGTAGGTAAAACCCCCGGAGATGAGGAGCGCTTTGACGATCGTGATCGTGAAAAGGTAGCCCCGTTTACAGCCGAAACGTACGGTGCCTCAGTGGGTGGCCCAATCATAGAGAATAAATTGTTCTTCTTTACTAACGTGGAACTGCAGCGCGACGAAACCCCGTTGCCATTCGACTTTAATGAGTATGAAGGGAACTCAACCCTGGCCGAAATTAATGGTCTTAGGGATTTCCTGATTAGCGAGTACGACTACAACCCCGGTACTTTCCTGGATAACTTCTCCTCACTGGAAAGTGATAAGTTTTTCCTTCGTTTAGATTACAACCTGAACGAAAACAACCGCTTGTCGGCCCGGTATAACTACACCAGCGCCGATAATGTTGAAGGGGTACAGTCTGACCGCGATGATATCCGATTTTCTAACTCCGGCGAATCATTCGTTTCCACTACTAACTCATTATCGCTGGAATTAAAGTCCTCATTCGGTAACAATGCTTCCAATAGCTTAATAATTGGTTATACCCGCGTAAGAGACGACCGCGACGGAACGGGAAAGGACTTCCCCCGCCTGGATATCGAAGACGGCGAAGCTGATTTCAGTATCGGTTCCGAAATCTTCTCAACTGCTAACCGACTGGACCAGGATATTATTACTTTAACTAATAATTTTGAGCTTTATAAGGGTAAGCATACTATTGTATTCGGTACGCACAACGAGTACTACGACATCTATAACTTGTTTATCCGTCGTAACTTTGGTGAATACGATTACGATAGCCTGAGCCAGTTTACCGACCAGTTACCTCCAACTTCTTACCGAAGGTCGTACTCCATTAAAGACCCTGCTAACGTAGTTGGTGACGACATTGAAAACGGGGCAGCTATCTTTTCAGCCGGTCAGTTGGGTTTTTACGTTCAGGATGAATACCAGGTATCGAACCGGTTGAAGTTAACGGGTGGCCTGCGTTTGGACATTCCGCTTTTCTTTGACAATACCCCGTCTAACCCCGATTTCAACAATAATGCTGTTCCGATTATTGAAAATGTTGGTGGATACGACCTGCGGGGTGCAGAAACGGGTTCATTCATTGAAGCTCAACTCATGTTTTCTCCACGCCTGGGCTGGAACTGGGACGTAACCGGAAAAGGAGAAACGCAGGTGCGCGGTGGCGTTGGTGTATTCAACAGCCGGGTGCCCCTGGTATGGCCTGCAGGTGCATACAATAACCTGGGAACTAACGTAGGTGAAACCTTTGATAACCCGGGAGTTTTTATTGAAGATCCTACCCAGCAGCCACCAACCGAAGAAGACCGCAATCTGTTGGGTGAGTTGCCCCCGTCTGGCCAGGTTGACCTGTTTGCCGATGACTTTAAATTCCCACAGGTATTTAAGGGTAATATCGCTGTAGACCAAAAGTTACCCTGGGGAATGACCGGTACACTGGAGTTCATTTATACCGATTATATTAATAACATCTACGTCCAGAATCTGAACATCCGGCCCTCAAACAGGTCGTTACAGGGTACGCCCGATAACCGCAGATATTATACAGGCTTTGCCGATGATACCGAGCGATACCTCGTGCTGGATGATCCATCTTACCAGGGTGTTGGCGGTTATACCGGGGTGTTCCTGGGAACTAATACCGACCAGGGATATACTTACAACATTTCTGCGCAAGTTGTAAAGCCTTTCGACAACGGACTGTCATTCAGTGTGGCTTACAACTATAATGATGCTTATTCATTGTTCGATGCAACGTCTTCACAAAATTCTTCACAGTGGGAAAATGCATTTGTACGGAATGGACGTAATAACATCACCCAGTCCAGTCGCTCGAGGTTTGCGTCCGGAAACCGGGTAGTGAGCCAGATTTCTTACACTAAGGAATACGGTGGGTTTGCGGCCAGTAAAATTGCCCTGATTTATAACGGCCAGGATGGCGACTATTTCAGCTGGGTAATTAACGACCGTGGAGGTTCATTAACCGGTGAAGCCGACGAAACCAATAATTTAGTTTATATTCCCCGAACTTCCGACGATATCGTATTAGTTGATAAAACTGACCGTGATGGAAATACGATAACTGCCCAGCAGCAATGGAATAACCTGAACCGCTTTATAAATGATCGTGATGACTTAAACGACAACCGCGGACAGTATGCTGAGAGAAATAGTGCCAAGGCTCCATGGCAGCAGTATTTTGACCTGCGATTCCTGCAGAACTTCTACATCGATTTGGCCAACGGTAAGCGGAATACGCTCCAGTTCTCTGTTGATATTTTCAACGTGGCTAATCTGATTAACCCTGAATGGGGGCAACGACTGCGTACATTCAGTACTGAGCGTATGCTTAGCTTTGAAGGCTTCCAGGAAGATGCTGAAGGAAATTCTACTCTCATTCCTACTTATGAAACTGCCGGCTTCGTTGATGATAACGAGGACCCGTGGGAAGGCAACCTGGTCGATGGCGGTAATATCCGTAGCTCTCGTTGGCAGATGCAGCTCGGTGTGCGTTACATCTTCGGAAATTATTAATCATAGCATAGCATAGCATGAATTGAAAGCATAGCATGAACTGAATATTAGTTCGAATAACAAAAAGAGGCTCTAATCAGGGAGTCTCTTTTTTGTTTTGAATGGATAAACTGTCACCAGGCTAATGGGCCTTCAAACGCCCGGATTGGGCGTCTCTACTTAACTATCATTTTATGAAATATTTAATGCCTGTTCTTTTTATTCTGGTTATTCTGGCTGCCTGTACGGCGAATGAAAACAACCCACCGGAAACCACTGATTATAAAAAATATGGCGTGGTACAACCTGCCGGATACGAACCTTTCTCAAAAGATACCCTCAGCGTGCTATCCTGGAATGTAGAGCATTTTGTAGATGGCTACGATAACCCCTACATCAACGCTTCGCGGGAAGATGCTCCCGATTCTTTAATGGGGAATAAAGAGCAACTACTGGTTAAAGCTTTGCAACAGGCCGATGCCGATATTGTGGTGCTGCAGGAATTTGAGCACGTGGCTTATTTAAACCAACTGGCCGATAGCCTGATGCCCGACATGAACTACCAGTTTTTTGCCGATGCCGAAAGCTACAACTGGTACATGAACGTGGTGGTGATGAGCAGGGTGCCCCTTGGTACGGTATACAGCTACGGAGCAGTACATACCCCGGTAATCGACTACGTAGATGAAAACGGGGAAATTGAAACCCAGAACTACATCAACACCCGTATGTGGTCGGCCGACGTGTTCGTGAACGAAAACTACAACTTTGTGCTTACCGGCCTGCACCTGAAGGCCGGCCGGGGGGAACGTAACGAAGGCATGCGCCTGGGTCAGATTAAATTCCTGAAAGGGCAGTTCAACCGCTTCCTGAACGAAAATGCAGCCGCAAACCTGCTGGTAGTGGGCGACCTCAACAGTACGCCCGACAGCAGGGAAATTCAAACGATGCTGGAAGGCGACAATGGGGCTGCATTCGTAGATCCCCTGTCGGGAACCGGTACGTATTCGCACCCGTCCGATTCCCCGTTCTGGCGTATCGACCACATATTACCGAATAAAAATATGGCCGAAGAACTGGTACCGGAGTCGGTACAGGTAAGGCAGCTTTTACCCCAAAAAGAACAAGAAAAAGTAAGTGATCATTTGCCACTAATGGCTAAATTCTTTGTTAAATAAAACCATCTTATACCCATGCAAACCAAAACCCTGATTTATGTTGCACTGCTGGCCCTGGCCGCCTGTAGCACCCAAAAAGAAAACAGTAACGAAGCCGGCAGTGCTTCGGAAACAGTAAGCAACCGCGAAGCAGAAACCCTTCAGCGGGTCGATCAGCCTTACGATGAAGTGCTTACTACCATCGCTTTCGGATCCTGCAACCGGCAGGATGAACCCCAGCCCCTATGGGCTGAAATTACCAAACACGATCCGCAGTTGTGGATCTGGCTGGGCGATAATATTTACGGCGATACCCAGGACATGCAGGTGATGCAGGCCAAGTATAACCGCCAGCTCGAACTTAGCAATTACCGCGAGTTTTTGCAGGAAGTGCCGGTTATTGGCGTCTGGGACGACCACGATTACGGGGCGAACGACGCGGGAAAGGATTACCCGCAAAAAGATGCCAGCAAGGAACTGATGATGGAATTCCTGGCCGTATCGGATAACAGCAACCAGCTGGGGCACAAAGGGGCTTACGGCTCGTACGTTTACGGGCCGGAAGGTAAGCAGGTAAAAGTAATTCTACTGGATACCCGCTACTTCCGCGATGACCTGGAGCGGGAAGATGGAGTGTACTTACCTAATGAGGAAGGAACTATGCTGGGCGAGGAACAGTGGACCTGGCTGGAAGGTGAACTGGCTAACAGTACGGCCGATGTAAACATCATCGGAAGCAGCATCCAGGTGCTTTCTTCCGAGCACCGCTTCGAGAAATGGCAGAATTTTCCGGCCGAGCGGGAACGCTTAATTAACCTCGTGGCTAATTCAGGGGTTAAGAACGCCTTTTTCCTCAGCGGCGACCGGCACGTGGCCGAAATTTCCCGCATGGAAGCAGAAGGAGTAAGTTATCCTTTATACGACATCACCTCTAGCGGGTTAACTCATGTATACGCTGGTGCCGATGCCAGCAAGGAACCCAACCGGTACCGTCAGTCCGATTTAATCGGCAAGCTAAACTACGGCTTAATTCAAATTAACTGGGAAGAAGAGCAGCCCGAAGTGTCGGTTAGCATTAAAGGGTTAAACAACGATACCTATGCCAGTACCGAACTGAAATAAGTAAAAGTTGTAAGCTGCAATTAGATTAAATATAGTAAAAGCAGCCTAATGGCTGCTTTTACGCCTAATATTACTCGCCAGCGTTTAGTGCAGCATTTACTACGAAGGGTCGGTCGGTGGCCAGGCGGTCGATACCTAATTGTTTCCACTCCCGGTATTTCTGGTTACCACGGGCAGCGGCCTGCCGGTCCAGATTACCGATAGTGCCCAGGGTAACTACCATGCCAGCCTCGTGCAGGGTTTCGTAAAATTGGTCGGGCCGCAGCGATAAGCCGGTAAAGGCCGAAATTTTTTGAGGGGGCAGGCC
>CAZIWJ010000087.1:1572-12863 GCA_964542855.1 uncultured Roseivirgaceae bacterium | reverse complement strand
ATGTATTGCAATACATCTTGCAAAGATTTACACTTCCGGTAAGTTTGCGACACGTTTAAGCCCCAGGAATAAATAGTTTCAAGCGATTGCTCATGAGTTTCAACGGGTAAGTTTTTTCCTACCAAAGTATACACATAACAATCGAGTTTGCGCCTGGCTACAATGGAAGAATCCTGCATTTTCAGGGTTCCGGAAGCGGTGTTACGGGGGTTGGCCAGTAGTTCTTCCCCATCCTCTTCGCGTTGCCGGTTCAGGGCGTTGAACACTTCAACCGGCATAAACACTTCACCCCGCACTTCTACCAACTCAGGGATACGATCGCCTTTTAAACGGAGCGGAATACTACGAATGGTTTTTATATTGTTAGTAATATCGTCTCCCCTGGTGCCATCCCCACGGGTTACTCCCCGGGTTAACAGCCCATTTTCATAGGTGAGGCTTATGGCTACCCCGTCGAATTTTAATTCGCACACGTATTCGTAAGTCCCTTCTCCCAGTGTTTTCTGAACCCGCTTATCGAAATCCTGCAGATCTTCAGTAGAATAGGTGTTGCCCAGCGACAACATGGGAAAACGATGTTCTACAGTAAGAAATTCCTTGGTTATGGTGCCTCCTACCCGTTGGGTTGGAGAATCGGGTTGCTTTAATTCCGGGAATCCCGCTTCCAGGCGCTCGAGTTTTTTAAGCAACTGATCGAATTCGTAATCGGAAATTTCAGAACGGCTTTGCTGATAGTATAACTCATTGTGGTAGTTGATCTCTTCGGTCAGTTTTAAAATTTCAGCTTTTGCCTGTTCTGCATTCATAGAATTGTACTTCGGAGCTTAAAATTAACGGTTTTTTTATTTATTAGAAACGCTGTAAACATCTTACTGTTAAGTAATTTTTGGGCGTTAATCTTTAAATACCAGTTTTTGGAATTACATGAACAATCCAGTCATATCCAGTAAAAAATTACCCTTTTTAGACATTGTCACCGGTGTTTTATTGCTACTGGTAGTAGTATTTCTATCGGCTCATTATTCCCTGATTTTTGTCATCATGGGGGTTTACGCAACCGTAAGCGGGTATCGCAACCCAGTTCAGCAATATTTTAGTAGTATGCTGTCAGCAGCCGGTATAATAATCCTGATTGCTGCCGGACTGTATTTTTTAAATAAAAGCTTGTGGTGGATAACACTGCCACTTGCGTTGCTAATGTTCAATGCCCTGGGTAATCTTCTGCTAACCGTGAAGCATAGCCATTCGGTAATCCGCCTTTACTTATTAATAGCACTCACCAGCATGCTGTTGCTCAGTGGTGGGTTCATAGGCATCCCTTATCTGTTGAAAAACGCGTTGGGCAATGAACTGAACGAACTGGCACCTGAATTTACGCTGCAACCGCTGAACACCCCAGGTGAAAATTTACCCGTCAGTTTACCAGTAAATTCAGAAGCACTAAAAGGAAAGGTGGTAGTACTGGACTTTTGGGCCAGCTGGTGCAGGCCTTGTGTGGCTGAGTTCGAGGATTTGCAGGAAGTTTACAACCAGTTTATCAACCACGATGAAATAGCCATTTATGCAGTAAACACAAGCTGGAACAATGATACAAGGGAAAAAGCCAGAGATTTTTTAAACCGGTATAACTATACGGTACCCGCTTGCTACGATGAAAAAGGACAGGTTACTGCCAGTTTTAGCGTATCCAGTATCCCTACTGTAATTGTCCTGGACAAAAAGGGAAATATCCGTTACAGGCACGAAGGCTACAACCCGGCAGAACAATTCGATGAATTACTGGTCGGGCAGATTCAGCAATACCTGGAATAGTATACAGCCTGCCAAAAAGTTGAGAAATCTGCCATAGCTGAAAAAGATGCAGAAAGATTATTATTTGCAGCTCACAGGTTGTTACCTAATACTCTTCAGCTGGAAACATGGGAAGCTACTCCGCGGTTGAATGAACGAGAAAGTAATAACAACGAACTGCTAAAAAAAATGAAGCTGCCGAAAAGGTTCAGCAGCTTCATATTACTTGTTAACGTTTAAATGTTGTACTATCTACTCAACATTACAATTAAAAGTTATTTACTTCCTCGCTTAGGTCGTAAACCTTTTGGTTACTTGCATTTTCAACGATGCTGGCTCCTGCCGCGGAGCGATAACCACCAGCACAATGAATAACCACCGGTTTATCATCCTTTATTTCGTTAGCCTTTTCTCTTAGTTCCGGTAACGGAATATTAGTAGCCTGTTCAAAGATTTTTCTCACTTCAACTTCGCTGGCATTTCTGATGTCGACGATGTTATACTTTTCTGGATGAGCCTTGAAGTCTTCTAAATCTAGCTTGTCGCTGGTTTCGTTCATCTCTGCAGGGTTAACAACCGCGCCCTTAATACTTCCTTCGTAACCAATTTTTGCAGATTTGCGGATTACTGATTCCAGTACATCCTTATTTTCTGCAACGAGATAATAATCTTCGTCTGGTGCTAATAATGAACCCAACCAGGTTTCAAATTTTCCACCATCCATAATATTTATAGCACCCGGATTATGGCCCTGTTTGAATTGTTCCTGCGGACGAGTATCAACAACAGTTACCCCTTTCTGCAACCTGGCGCCTTCTTCAAGGCGAGGAACTTCTGCAACGCTTTCTTCGTACGAAGGAGCTCCCTGCTTATTCATGTTTACGTTGTGCCCGAAATATTTAGGAATAAAAGGCTGACCCTCCAACAGGTAATCCACAAATGCATCCTCTTCCATTTCCTGCAGGGCAGCATTTTCAACTAACTGCTCGCCTATGGTACTGTCGAGTTTATCACTCATGTTTCTGCCGCAAAGAGATCCTGCACCGTGAGCCGGGTAAACTGCAATATCTTTTTCTAACCCCATAAATATATTACGGGTAGATTGATACATCTGCCGGGCCATTTCTTCTCGTTTGGCAGTCATGTTACCGGCTTTTTCACGTAAGTCTGGGCGACCTACATCACCAATAAACAACGTGTCGCCGGTAAAAATCGCCTGCTTCTTACCATTTTTGTCCTCTGCCATTATGCTGATGCTGTCTGGCGAGTGGCCAGGTGTATTGTAAGCAATTAGCTTTACATCGCCCAGTTCTATTACGTCGCCCTGGTCAAAGCCTTCGTGCGGGTAGTCTGCCGCAACCATAGAAGAAGCATAAATGGTAGCACCGGTTCGCTTATGAATTTCATAATGTCCGCTAACGAAATCAGCGTGGGGGTGCGTTTCAATAACGGTGGTGATGCGCGCGTTGCTTTTCTCTGCAAATTCCAGGTAAGGTTGAGGGTTACGAGCTGGATCTACCAGAGCTATTTCTTCATTGCTAAGAATCGCGTACGAAGCATGTGCTAATCCTTCATCGTAAAATCGTTCGATATGCATAGAAATATAATTTAATTTAAAGTTATTATATGATTGTTTCTTCATGTATTAAGCCAAAAAATAAGGAGCGTTAGCTCCGTGCCTTTGCTTGGCTACACCGCACAAGGCTTGTTTTAATTGATACTTACTAAGATGCTTACTAAATAGTTGTGCATCTTTCCATACAGTGTAATACGTTTATCACTTCCTTGAGTTTAAGTGAGTAATAAATATTTTTTCCTGATCGCTCGGCCCGAAGGATTCCCTTGAGTTTCATATTAGAAAGATGGTGAGATGTAAGCGACTGCTCAGACCCCAGTTTTTCGCAAATTTCGTTAACTGATAATCTGTCGTAAATTCTTAAAACGTCTACAATACTAATCCGCAATGGATGAGCAATAGTTTTTAAGATGAACGCCGCTTTCTCTAGCTTTTCAGCACTCAGTATGGTTTGTGTATCTTGTGTCTCCATCATTAATTATCAGGTATACTAATATTCACGTAATGTATGAAAATATGTTCAATTGTTATAGAATAATTACTCAAACCCCGATAGCATACTTAATAAATGATCGTACCTTTGCCTGAAAGTTTAAAAAACTTTAGCGTATGAATGATATTTATTTCACTCCAGGCCCTACAGAACTTTATTACACTGTTGAAGATCACGTAAAGAGGGCATTCAAGGAGCAAGTTCCCAGTATATCGCACCGGAGTAAAGCTTTTCAGAACATATATCAGGAAACTACCGAAAACCTGAAGCAACTCCTTAACCTGCCCGAGGGATATCATGTTTTCTTTACGGGGTCGGCAACAGAAGTATGGGAGCGACTAATAGAGAACTGTGTGGGAAAGCACTGCTACCACTTTGTAAATGGCTCTTTTTCTAATCGTTTCTACGATGCCGCGCTAAAATTAAATAAATCGGCACTTGCCAGCGACTTTCAACCGGGAACGGCACCGGTAGTAGAACTCGATAATATTCCGGAATACACCGAGCTGATTGCATGCACACTGAACGAAACCAGTACAGGGGTTACCCAACCACTGGAAGATATTTACCGCATTCGCAATCATGCACCCGATAAGCTCCTGGTAGTGGATGCCGTATCTATTATGCCTTACCCCGATATAGATTATAACAAAATTGATTCGCTGTTTTTTTCAGTACAGAAAGGCTTTGGTTTACCGGCCGGACTGGGGGTATGGCTGGTTAATGACCGTTGCATCGATAAAGCAAGAAAACTGGAAGCCGGTAAGGTTTCTATAGGCACGTACCACAGTTTACTGTCGTTACTTGAAAAAGGTAAAAAAAATCAGACCCCGGAAACGCCGAACACTTTGGGTATATACCTACTGGGTAAAGTATGCCGCGATATGCTTGAAAAAGGCATCAAACAAATTCGTCAGGAAATGAACTACAAGGCAGCGCTCATGTATTCTACCATGGAGCAACATCCTGTTCTGAATCCTTCAGTTGAAGTGCCCGAACATCGTTCCCGAACGGTAATTGTTGCAGACTCAGGAGCTTACACTGAACGTTTCCACACAGAACTACGCAACAAAAATATGATAATAGGAAGTGGATACGGTTCAAATAAAAGTAGCCAGATTAGGATAGCCAACTTTCCCACGCATTCTAAGGAACAGTTTGAGCTTTTGGTAGATCACCTGAATGCGATCACTGATTAATAAACTTCTTCTTCTGTGAAAGAAGGATTTGCACTTATATCAGCAACTAACTTTTAAATGTACTTTTTACAGCTTTTCACGAGCAACAGAATAAACTTATTTACGTTACTTTACGATTAACCTAACAATGTTTTTAAGTAGATAGCGATGATTGATACATTACCTGAAAAAGAAGCCAGCCGCATGAATATGTATCCGGTTAAACGGATGCTAATTGCGCTGGATAATAGCAGTGCAGATGCTTCTCTGATAGAGGCGGCATCGTTTTTAGCAGCAGCTTCCAGAACTGAAGAAGTTTTTTTTGTTAACGTAATTAAAAGTTCCTCCATCCCGGCAAGTATTCAGCAGGAATTTCCTTCTCTAATTGAAAATGCCATTGCCGATCGTAAAGCGAGAATAGAAGAGTCGGTACGGATTCACTTCAACAAGGAAAACGAAGCGCAACTGCATTTTGAAATACTGAAAGGAAATCCCTCCCGACAGTTACTGAATAAAGTAAGCGAAAATAATATCGACTTAGTACTGGTTGGGCGAAAGCCTCAAAATAAAAATAGTAACCTTACTGTTCACCGCCTGGCAAGGAGAGCAAGATGTACTATAATGCTTATACCGGAAAGCGGACTGGATTTCAGTAGCCAGCGACTCCTGGTAGCTACTGATTTCTCCGATCACTCAGTTATTGCTCTTGAAAAAGCCTGCGATGTAATGTGCCAGCGAGCGGAGTGCGTAGAACCTGAAGTTATTTGCCAGCATGTGTATACGGTACCTACCGGCTATCACGTATCTGGTAAAACTTTCGATGAGTTTGCCCAGGTAATGCTGCGTAACGCCAAAAAAGAATACGAAAAGTTTATTCAGAAAGTAAATACGCAAGGTGTTCGGATTAAGCCAGTCTTTACCCTGAACAAAAGCGAAAGTGGTGTAAAACATATTTACGATCTGGCCAGGAAAGAAAAAGTAAACGGTATCGTAATTGGAGGCCGCGGGCAAAGCTCGGCTACTGCATTTTTCTCGCTGGGAAGTACGGCAGAGAGAATAATTGATTACGATACAGAGCTTCCTTTATTTATTGTTCGTCCGAAAGACTTACAAAAAGATTTCGTAGAGTACCTGAAAGAATTCTAAAGGTTTAAGTCCTAATAAATACAAAAAAGCCGGATGGTGTTTCACCATCCGGCTTTTTAATTTGGCTGCCAGTTTTGTAAAATTCTAACTGTAAAATTAAACGGTTGCGCTTTTTAACCACTCCGGCTTACGAGTTGTAACCCTTGCCCCCAGTTCATTTAGCATGCTGTACAGTCCGAAGTAAGTACGGTTGATATACAGTGCATCTTTGGGGCCGCGTGCAGATTTTGAATTTCTAACTTCTTCCATGCGCGCAATTTTATCGCTCAGCGCATATATTTCTTCAAAGTACTCGTCATTGCTGAAATCGAAAGTTTCCTTTTGGAAAGGCTTCCCCAGCATCTGAATCATCTCTTTGAAAATACCGGTGAAAAGCTTTCGCTGCTGGGCGGTATCCTGATTGTTCAGGAAATTTAGTGCAAAGAAGATTTCGTTCAGTTCATCCTCGTTAACCAACAGGTCGCTACTTAACAGTTTGAAGTATTTCTGGTAAAAATCTTCCGGAAGCACTTTTACACAACCAAAGTCAATTACTCCCATTGTACCATCGTAACGCATCAGGAAATTACCGGGGTGCGGATCAGCATGAACCTGCTTTAACGTGTGAATCTGGTGATCGTAAAAATCCCACAATGCCTGGCCAATTTTGTCGCGTATTTCCTGCGAGGGGTTTTCGGCTACAAACTCTTTCAGGTGAAAGCCATCGAGCCAGTCCATGGTTATCACCCGGTCGCTTGAAAATTCAGGGTAGTAATTAGGAAAAAACAGGTTATCGATATGGCTGCACTGTTCAGATATTTCTACCGAACGGCTCAATTCCAGTTCATAATCGGTTTCTTCCAGCAGCTTTTCTTCTACCTCGCCCATGTAAAGTTCAAGGTCTTTCGAATTAATATTAAGAATGCGTACAGCAAAAGGCTTTACGATTTTTAAATCAGAAGAAACACTGTCGCCAACACCAGGATACTGTATTTTTACTGCCAGCTTTTTACCATCCAGCGTTGCTTCGTGTACCTGGCCAATGGAAGCTGCGTTTTTAGCATTTTTCGAGAATGTATCGAACAGCTCGTTAGGAGATTTGCCAAAATGCTTCTGAAAAGTTTTCACAACCAGCGGGTACGATAAGGGAGGTGCACTGTACTGAGCCATAGAAAAACGATCAGTGTAGGCCGTTGGAAGCAAGTTCCGGTCCATACTCATCATTTGAAGCACCTTCAGGGCGCTCCCCTTTAACTGGCTCAATGAATCATAAATATCTTCTGCATTATCGTTGTGCAAATCATCGCGGGAAGTACCCGAATTTACACTTTTTCGGGCGTAATACTTTAAATAATTTCCACCTACTTTGGCCCCGGTACGCACGAAGCGGGAGGCACGCTGAATTTTTGAGGTTGGTATATTTGACTGCTCTTTCATTCTTTTCTGAATAATCTGTAAAAATCCTTACGGATATGGGTGTACCCCTG
The DNA here is from genome assembly GCA_964542855.1 of uncultured Roseivirgaceae bacterium. Lineage (GTDB taxonomy): Bacteria > Bacteroidota > Bacteroidia > Cytophagales > Cyclobacteriaceae > CAZIWJ01. Next base: position 5,213 of record CAZIWJ010000087.1, on the reverse strand, counting down.
GTTATTTAATTAAAACCGAAAATCAGGGTGCTTAGTTTTATTTTATATCGATTACTGGTTTCTACACTACCGTCTTTGGGTCAGAAAGCGTGCAAAATCGACCGCCGAATCCACCAAACTTCGTCCGATAATATCGAACGTAAGGTTTACGGCTTTTTCAATGGCTGCATCTGTGCGTTCGAAGCGGTTACTGTCGTCTTTAACCCAGAAGTTTAACACGAACACAAGTTGCTGCCAGATTACTTCATCGTAAGAGTTACCAATAATCGGTCGGTCTACGATTTCGTCGGTTTCCCGGCCTTCGGTTAATATTTCGTTAGCAAAATCTTTAAACTCGTTCTTGAAGCGACTCATGAAAGCTCCTTTTCCCCGGGCTCTGCTAATTTCCACGAAGCGAGCTTTTCCTATGGAGTAAAGGACGTAGCTCCGACGCGATTTCAGCACCTCAATCAGGGTAAAGTAGAAAGCAAGCAGTTTTTCACGAATACTGTATTCCACAAAAACCGGTTCGCTTTCTATCCGTTCCATGGTTTCAGAAAAAAAGCTTTTCCAAACGTCTTTCTCCAAACTGGAAAACGAATTGAAATAATTGTAGAATGTTTCCTCTTTCATGCGTAACGACTTCATGAACTGAAACACAGAAGGAGGTTCCTGGTTGTGCTCCAGTACGTAGGTGATGTACGCATCTCGAATTTTATCTAGTTTATCAGTCTTTTCTTTATCCTTGGCTGATTTCTTGCCGGCTGTATTCTCCATGCTGCAACAACATCAATTTTAAGTAAATAGTTAAAAGTCCTTTTAAAAAAAGTGTGTGAAAAAAGGCCTTGTTATTTACGAAATAACGGGGGCAATGAAATCGGGTTGCGAACGTGCGCGCAGTAAAAATTACTTAAGGTTCCATTAATCGGGAAAAATGAAGATGCTGGGCGCCAAACCTACAGGCCCCGGCTGCCCCGGTTTTACTCCATTTAGCGCCTACCGAAATACCAAACCTTCCTGCTGAAAAGAGCGCAATTCGCCCACATTGAGAAAGTTTTTGGCCGGGTCGATACCCGGTTTGTAAAAGCCCTCTCCCGAATTAACCGGAGCATCGTTGCAGACATTTATCGTAACTACAGGGTAGGCCTCAGCAAATATTTCTACTTCATCCAGGGGTTTCTCTTCCAGCATTTGTTCCCGGGCAGGCAGTACGTAAGGCAGAAAATAAATGAACAGTACCAGCAAGCCACAGAAACTATGGTGGTTACTTTTCATACAACATAATATTTTTCAATGTAGCCTCTTCCCTTTTCAGGGCTTTGAGCAGATCAGAAATAGAAGTGTAGTTTTCGTTTTTAGCAGACCAGCATAGAGCGTCGTTCTGCTGGCTTCTTCCCGGGGCGGCCTTCCCGGCAAACAGGTGGTAGCGGTGATCCCCTGCAACCTGCATAAGCAGACTGGGAGTTACAGCAGCGGAGACTGCACCGGATTCACACCGGCTTCCCCGTTACATCGGATCAGGATTGGTACAATCTTATCGAACACCTCAACGAAGAAAATAGAACAATAAAAGGAAAAAGCACAACTGCCCTCGCTTTTAGCGGAATAGTAATGATCTTTTGTATTTTTGAACGGAAGCCGGTTTATGGCAAGCAACACCAAAAAATGATAACTATGACTGCAGCAATTGAAGAAAAGGTTAGCCAATGGTTAAATAGTAAAATCGATGACGAAAGCCGCCAGGCCATTCAGGCCCTTCAGGCCCCGGATAAAGAGGAAGAATTAACGGAGGCTTTTTACAAAGACCTGGAATTTGGTACGGGCGGACTGCGGGGCATAATGGGCATCGGCTCTAACCGAATTAATAAATACACTATCGGGATGGCCACCCAGGGAATGGCTAATTACCTGCTGAAAACTTTTCCTGACGAAGAAATTAAAGTGGCCGTTGCCCACGACAGCCGGAATAATAGCCGATACTTCGCCGATATCACGGCTTCAGTTTTTTCTGCCAACGGAATAAAGGTTTTTTTCTTCGATGACTTACGCCCCGTTCCCGAACTTTCTTTTGCTATCCGGCACCTTAACTGCCACAGCGGTGTCGTGGTTACGGCTTCTCACAACCCCAAAGAATATAACGGTTATAAAGCTTACTGGGGAGATGGCGGACAGGTAGTGCCCCCGCACGATAAAAATATTATCCAGGAGGTGGAAAACATCGATGGTATCGATGCGGTGAAGTTCGAGAAAAATACCTCGCTCATTGAAAATATCGGGGAAGAAGTAGATAACGCCTACCTGAACCAGTTAATGCAGCTAGCCCTTTCTCCCGATGCGGTAAAGCAGGCCAGCGACCTGAAAATAGTATTTACTCCCATTCACGGAACCGGCATTACCCTGGTGCCCAGGGCGCTGGAAATGCTAGGCTTTACTGATGTTACCATAGTGGAAGAACAGGCGGCACCCGACGGTGATTTCCCTACTGTTGTTTATCCTAACCCGGAAGAAGCTGAAGCCCTGAGCCTCGGGTTAAACAAGGCCCGTTCCATTGATGCCGACATCCTAATGGGTACCGATCCCGATGCTGATCGCGTTGGTGTTGCGGTAAAAAATACCGAAGGGGAATTCCAGCTACTGAATGGAAACCAAACCGGCGCCATGCTGGTGCACTACCTGCTGGAACGATGGAAAGAAAACGGTAAACTGGATGGTAAACAGTTTGTAGTGAAAACGATTGTAACCACCGACCTGATTGAACGCATTGCTAACCATTTCGGGGTGAAGTACTACAACACGCTCACCGGGTTCAAGTACATCGCCCAACTGATTCGCGAAAAAGAAGGGCAGGAGCAGTTCATCGGTGGAGGAGAGGAAAGCTACGGCTACCTGATCGGAGATGCGGTGCGCGACAAAGATGCAGTGGTATCCTGTATGATCATTGCCGAGATGGCCGCTTACATTAAAACCAAAGGCCTCACTTTGTTTGAGTACCTGCTAAAGATTTACGAAAACCACGGGTACTTTAAAGAAGGACTGGTATCGCTAACCAAGAAGGGGAAAAGCGGATCGGAAGAAATTGCCAAAATTATGGCCGATTTACGGGCAAACCCTCCCGCTGCTATTAACGGGGAAACCATTACTCGTATGGCCGATTACCAGGCAGGTACGCTTACCCACCTGGCCGATGGCAAGGTAGAGCAGATGGGCTTCCCGAAAAGTAATGTGCTGCAATTCTTTACGGAAAAGGATACCAAGATTTCGGCCCGCCCTTCCGGTACCGAACCCAAAATTAAGTTCTACATCAGCGTAAATGGCCAACTGGCTTCCGCCAAGCAGTTCCACGCCGTAAGCCAGCAACTGGACGAGCGGATAGAGAACATCAAAAAGGAACTGGGAGTGTAAAACCCGGGCGGCCGGGATTAACCGGGAAACCCGTAATTACAAAGCCGAACAGGGCAGGGTTACAGCATAAATGTGCCCCTGCCTTCAGTGAATAGTGTTATTAAGCTAACCAGCGAAGCCACACCAACCTGGTAATCCTGATAATCCTGATAATCCTGATAATCCTGATAATCCTGATAATCTCGGTAAATCCTGATAATCCTGATAAATACTGATTATATTTGCATCCTGAAATTGAGGAGTAGAGATTATGAGTACGC
>CAZIWJ010000087.1:0-1472 GCA_964542855.1 uncultured Roseivirgaceae bacterium | reverse complement strand
TAAATACTGATTATATTTGCATCCTGAAATTGAGGAGTAGAGATTATGAGTACGCTACAGGACGAAATAACCAAGCGAAGAACTTTTGGCATCATCAGTCACCCCGATGCTGGAAAAACCACCCTCACCGAAAAGCTACTGCTGTTCGGCGGGGCCATTCACGTAGCCGGAGCGGTGAAGTCGAACAAGATCGACCGTAACACCACTTCCGACTTTATGGAAATTGAAAAGCAGCGGGGTATCTCTGTAGCTACTTCCGTAATGGGGTTTGAATACCAAAACGGACACGAGCACCCGATAAAGGTAAACCTGCTCGATACGCCCGGTCACCAGGACTTTGCCGAAGATACGTACCGTACGCTAACCGCGGTAGACAGCGTGGTGATGGTTATCGATTGCGTAAAAGGGGTGGAGATTCAAACCGAAAAACTAATGGAAGTTTGCCGCATGCGCAGTACACCGGTTATTACTTTCATTAACAAGCTCGACCGTGAAGGCCGTGATCCTTTCGATCTGCTCGATGAAATTGAAGATAAACTCGGAATTAAGGTTCGTCCGCTCAGCTGGCCCATCAGTATGGGAAAAACCTTTAAAGGGGTTTACAGCCTGTATAATAAAAGCTTGTTCCTTTTCCAGCCCAGCAAGCAGAAGTTGCAGGATACCGGGATGGAATTTAGCGATATTAACGACCCGGAGCTGGACAAGCAAATTGGCGAATTGTATGCTGAACAGCTTCGTGAGGATGTGGAAATGATAGAAGGAGTTTATCCGCCTTTCGATATGGATGCTTACGCCCGCGGGGAACTGGCCCCGGTATTTTTCGGTTCGGCAGTGAATAATTTTGGGGTGAAAGAACTGCTCGACACTTTCATCGACATTGCCCCCGCCCCCAGGCCCCGCGCAACGGAAGTACGGGAAATAAAGCCCGAGGAAAAAAAGTTTTCTGGCTTCGTGTTTAAAATTCACGCCAATATGGACCCCAGGCACCGGAACCGGATTGCTTTCGTGCGGGTTTGTTCCGGGAAGTTTGAACGAAATAAGTATTACCGGCACATCCGTTTGGGAAAGAACTTGCGTTTTTCCAACGTAACCGCTTTCATGGCCCAGCAGAAAGAACAGGTTGAAGAAGCCTGGCCCGGTGATATTGTAGGCCTGTACGATACCGGTAACCTGAAAATTGGCGATACACTGTGCGAATCGGATGAGGGGTCATTCAAGGGAATCCCCAGCTTCTCGCCGGAAATATTCCGTGAAGTAATTAACCTCGACGCCATGAAAAGCAAGCAACTGGACAAAGGGTTGCAGCAACTTATGGATGAAGGGGTTGCCCAGTTATTCACTTACGAAATGGGAGCGCGTAAAGCAGTGGGTACGGTAGGGGCCCTGCAGTTTGAAGTAATCCAGTACCGATTAAAGCACGAATACGGGGCCACCTGTAAGTTCGCCCCCATGAACCTCTATAAGGCCTGCTG
>CAZIWJ010000086.1:0-12905 GCA_964542855.1 uncultured Roseivirgaceae bacterium | reverse complement strand
TTATGATTTTCCTTGTAGTCTTACTTTGTCCTCACGTGCTACAAATCGCATTTTTTTCGGAAAAAATCTTTATTTATTTAAAATAATTAGTAAAATAGTTAAAAATTAAAATCTATTTTTGTTTGTTACACGTGAATAATAAATAAGTTATCAAAAAAGTACACGGACATGGAAAAGGAAAAAGTGCTTAGAAAGTCCTTGCGCTTCAACGCAAGCTTCTACCTGTTACTGGGGCTTTCTCTGGTTGTTTTGTGCAAGGGATATAGCCAGTTGCTAAAAGTAGATAGCCTGTTTGGGCTGATCATGCTTGGCATACCTTTTATAGGTCTTGCCATCGTTCAGCATCATCAATCGGAAAATAAATCATTGAATATTCAATACATTATTCTCGCTATTGCGGGCAACGTGCTCGTTCTACTTTTTCTGTCGTACGGTAGTTTTACTGCCAGCCAGAACCTTACGGCAATGGGAAAACTGGTGGTTTATATCCTTACGCTGGTTGAGTTGATATTTACCGGCTTTCAAATTGCAGGAATGCACTACCTGTTTAACGAGGAAAGAAAGAGTCGGCGCCATCGCAGGGTAACAGCCTAATTAAATTAAATATTGAACAAATAGTTTAGTAAAGCGTGCTGGTTTAATCCGGCATGCTTTTTTTATTCCTCTCCTTCTGGTATTATCATCGCAGCATATTTACCAGAATTAGTTCCTTATGAATAATACCCCCTTATCTATCGTATTTCTCGATGCAGCCACGTTTGGCGACGAATCTTTACTGAAGCCCCTGCATTCCCTGGGTACTTTCACTGCTTACCCCTTTACTGATCCCGGGGAAGTAGTGGCACGAATGGGTAATCATCCGGTAGTGCTTACTAATAAGGTAGTGCTGAGCAAAAATATTCTGGAACAGTGCAAAAACCTTAAACTGATTTGCATTACGGCTACGGGAACAAATAACGTCGACCTGGAAGCAGCGGCCGCCCTGGGAATTGAAGTTCGCAACGTAGTGAACTTCTCTACCTACAGCGTGGCGCAGTTTACTTTTTCGTTGCTGCTAACGCTGGTTCACCGTCCGGTCGATTACCACTATTACATTCAGCAGGGTGATTACTCCACCGGTCGTTCGTTCACTTACATCGGCCATAATTTCTACGAACTGGCCGGTAAGACCTTTGGCATTATAGGGCTGGGAAACATCGGTAAACAGGTAGCCTCCATTGCAACTGCCTTCGGGGCGAAGGTAATCTACTATTCTTCCAGCGGAAAAAACCGGACTGATCTTTATACCCGCGTTTCGTTGGATGAACTGCTGCAACAATCCGATTATTTATCTGTTCACGCTCCTCTGAATGATAAAACCCGTAACCTGGTGGCAACCCCTGAACTGAAATTGATGAAATCGGAAGCACTGCTGCTGAATACCGGCAGGGGGGGTATCGTAAACGAAGAAGACCTGGTTACCGCTTTAAACAACGAAACTATTGCCGGAGCTGCCGTCGATGTGTTTACTGCTGAACCTCTGCCTGAATCACACCCCTATTTTTCAGTGAATAACCCTAAAAAGTTACTGTTAACTCCCCACGTAACCTGGGCAAGCGTGGAAGCCCGCCGGCGGGCCATCGGGCAGATTATTAATCACGTTAAAGAGTTTCAGGTATCCTGAGGATTATCAATCCATTTTTCCCGGCTTTGAGGCCGAACATTTTCCATCAGCTGAATCAGTTCATCGATAGAACGGGAAAAAAGGGCAAGGCTGCGGTTGTCTTTTTTCAGAAATCCTTCTCTAACCATGTTATCAAATAACTGAATAAGGCCGTCGTAGTATCCGTCTACATTTAAAATACCGATTGGTTTCTTATGCAAACCCAGTTGAGACCAGGTTAACATTTCGCACAACTCATCCATGGTTCCGAAACCACCCGGCAGGGTAATGACCCCTTCCGAACGCTCGTACATGATGGTTTTACGTTCGTGCATGGATTCTACTTTAATTAATTCAGTAACCTGTTCGTTGGCTACTTCTTTTTCTGCCAGGAAGGTAGGGATAACTCCGGTTACTGTTCCCCCGGCATCCAGTACAGCGTTGGCCATAATGTTCATTAATCCTACACTACCACCACCGTAAACTAAACGAATGTTTTTCCTGGCAAATAGTTGCCCGAGTTGAATGCAGGTATCGCGAAAAATCGGACGGGTGCCGGTGTTGGCTCCACAAAATACTGTAATGCTTTTCATATAGAGAGGGTTACTGTTGGTGCTTGTTTTTTTCTTTCAGGATAGGATAGGGGGGCAGGTCTTCCTCGTTTTCAATACCGAACAGGGAAAGGCTAATCTGATTGCCCATTTGCTCGTCTTCGTAACGAGTCATGTTATCGTAGGCCAGATCCAGTTTCTTTTGCCTTTTGATATCTTTCCGAATAATTACGGCAAGTACCAGGTTGGCCACAATCGGAAGGGCAATGGCAAGAAAAAACCACAACCAGAAGGAACGGCCGTAACTGGAGGCAAAGTAACCGGTTATTCCAGGTATGGAAAGTAAAAAAATAAGAAAGACAAATGCGGCATCAACAAACAACATGCATACAAACTTGTGGTGCTAAGTACTTAACTGAATTTAACACTGTTTAATTTCTTAAGTACTCATTAAATTTAATGTCTAACCGTAAAATAAAAAAGTAACTATAAATTTGTTACCCGCAACCTATGCAGCAATACGGATTAATTGGCTATCCCCTGGAGCATTCTTTTTCCCGGCAACACTTTACTGAAAAGTTCAGTAAATTAAACCTGCCGGATCACGAATACAATCTATATCCTTTACCCGATATCAGCCAAATTGTTTCTTTATTTTCCAGTCCAGACTTACGTGGCCTGAACGTTACTATCCCTTACAAACAGGCAGTAATGAATTACCTCGATGAAATCGATGACCACGCCCGCCTCATCGGGGCCATAAACACGGTTAAGTTTTTACCCGATGGAAGAAAGAAAGGATATAATACCGACTACCACGGGTTTTTAGATTCGCTTACCCACTGGTGCCCGGTTTCTTCAATAGAAACGGCTTTTGTGCTGGGTACCGGGGGAGCTTCCAAAGCAGTTTGTGCTGCCTTAACTCATTTAAACGTGCCTTACTACCTGGTTTCCCGTAGCCCGAAGGAAGGGGTCATTACTTACCAGGAAATGGAAAACCGATGGAAACCAGCCGTACTGGTTGTGAATACTACACCGCTGGGTATGCATCCCGGGGTAAGTAGTAAACCGGCAATTCCGTACCACCTGCTCAATGATCAGTGCTATTGCTACGACCTGGTATACAATCCCGGAACTACAGCATTTATGGCTGCAGCGGAGGCACAGGGGGCATACAGTAAAAACGGACTGGAAATGCTCCAGCTACAGGCCGAAAAGGCCTGGGAAATCTGGAATAGCTAACCTTAACTGGTGCGATTGAAAATGATCTCCACCCGACGGTTTCTATCGTTATCGCTTACTTCCTGGTAGTAATAGCTGTTGTCGATCCGGCTAATTACCTCGATGCGCTCTTCCGATAACCCCTGTTCTATCATAAAGTCTTTTACCGCTACGGCCCTAAGTTTCGATAGGCTTAAATTAGCTTCCCGGCTGTTTCCCTCGTTAGTGATTCCTACCAGTTGAATTTGTACGTCATCTTGATTCAGTAACTTCTGGGTGATGTAATACAATATCTCTTCGTATTCCGGGGCAATGGAATATCCTCCTTCACCGAACAGTACCAGCGGGTCGATGGGCACTCCCAGGAATTTTTTAACCTCTTCCCGGTCCATTTGCCTGGTTGTAGCATTATCTTCCAGGAAAAGTCGTGTGGTGTCGGTTACCGTTCGTTTACTTACGTAGATGTCGTTCAGTTGCTGATCCCGGTTGCTGGAAAAAAACACATCGCCGTCTTCACTCATGAAAAAATAGGCATCGAATCCCTCGGAGTTAATCTTCGGGCCTAAATTCTTTGGGGTTGACCACACCGACCAGGAATCGTACAGGCGCTCGCTGACAAAAATATCTGCATCGCCATACCCGCCGTGCCCCGCACTGGCAAAGTACAGCTTACGCCCGTCGGCCGACAGGAAAGGAGATATTTCATATGAAGGGGTATTCACAGAGGAACCCATGTGAATGGGACGCGACCAGTTGCCCAGTGAGTCCTTGATGCTTACGTATAAATCTTCTTTTCCCAGGCTACCCGGCCCCTCCATGGAAATAAGCAGGTATTTTTCGGAGGGGTGAACGTAAGTCCCGTAAAATTTACCTTCCTGGTCTTCAAGCACCGGTACGTACTCATCGAGTGGCGTGGAACACGAACCATCGCGACAAAAAGAAACGGAAATACCGGGTTTCACTTCGTTAGTTTGGTAAGTATTCAGCAGATACAGGGTGTTCCCGTCGTCGTTAATTCCAACTACAGCATTATTATTTTTATTATTCAGTTGATCGATCGTATTCACCGCCGGTTCCCAGTCTTGTCCATTGGCCGAACGCTCGCACTTCCAGATATCCTGCCCGCTAAATTTACCGCCCATATTTTTATCGTAAAGCGTACGAACAAAATACAGGGATTTACCATCCGGTGAAAGAATAGGTAAGCTTTCCTCTGCCCCGGTATTGGCTACATCCAGCGGATAGGGCTGGTTGTAGGAAATCACCTGGCCGCTCACCCCGGTGAATGAGAACAGTGCTAAAACAAAAAATAAGCAAGTGCTAAAGTTTACCATAAATAAAGGGGCAGTTCTTTCCAGTTTAACAAACGAACGCCCAGACTGATTTCATGTGCACCCGAATCAATAGCGCTGTTAAAGTTATAATCGTACGCGTAAGCAAGATCAAAATACTGATTAATAACAATATTGAAGAACGAAAAAGCCGATTCGGTCGTGCGGTAGCCGGCACCCAGCCAGAACTGGTTTTTGTATCCGGCTTTTAAACTTCCCTGGATATGCAAGTCGCTCTGTTCTCCGTAACGGGCCCATAAAGAAGGGCTTAACCGAAGATTTTCGCTTAACTGAATGCCTACTCCAGTCATGACCTGCTGTATCCGCTCGGTTTGTAGCCCAGGAGTGTCGGCAGAAATATAATTATCGGTAAGCAACTGGTTTACGCCGTAGCTAACATAAAATGACTTGCGCCTGAATACAATGCCCGCATCTGCATTGAAGGTAAAGCGATTATTTCCCCGATTAAGGTAACTGTTATATACCGGGTCGTTCAACTCGTCGCGTAAGCGAATTTCGTTGAGCTGTAAACTTTCCTGGTTAACAACGGTCCGTACACCAAACGACAGCATGCTGTAGTCGCCCAGCAACAGATGCAGGGCGTAGTTTGCCTGGAGCGAAGTATTGGAAAAGTAACCGAACTCGTCGCGCAATACGGTTACTCCCACGCCGTGCTGCACCCGGTTTCTGCGAGTATATTCCACGCTTCTTTCCAACTCCTGATACAGGTTGGGGTTACTAAGGCGAATGGAGTTGTCCTGGTGAGGAAACCGGTTGCCTCCCCTCTTATACGATCGCTCGGCACTGAGAATGTACGTGGCCGGTGCGTTTTCAAAACCGATCCATTGCAGGCGCGAGTTTGCATTAACTTTTACGTAATCTTCACTCCCGGTAAAGGCCGGGTTAAAAAAACTCATCTGCTTGAAGTACAGGTTTAGGAACGGCCGGTTCTGCGCCGGAGCCGAATGGTAAATCATTACCAAAAGAGTAAATATAAAACAAAATCTTTTCATGTTACCTCAGCAATGTTACTACTCCTTTGTACACCTGTTCCCCTTCGTTCAGGGTAATAATGTAAAAATAACTTCCTGTGGGCAGGGGCTGGTTGTTCAGTGTTCCATCCCACTTTTCCCCCTGGTTTTCGGTGAAGAAAACCTGTTCGCCCTCGCGGGAATAAACTTCTACCTTCGCCTGGTCGAATAAATTAATATTTCTAATATCCCAGGTGTCGTTAATGCCATCGCCACCCGGGGTGAAGCCGGTTGGAATGTCCAGGTCAAGTTCAACAAAAGCCCTCACCGTATCGGAGCCTAAACATCCGTTACTTCCTGTGGCAGTAAGGGTATAGGTAACCGATTCAAAAGGAAGTACCGTAGGGTTTAGCGAATTAATGCCAATCAGATTATTAATTGGGGTCCACTCATAATCTACGAAATCTCCTTCAATCGATGCATTCAGCGACTTTTGCTGCCCGTCGAGCACTACATCCCCGCCGGCCTCCACTTTGGGGCTGGGCCTCACAAATATATCCTGTTCGGTTTGAATAAACTGCCCGAGCGAATCGGTAACCTCCAGCACAATCCGGGTTTCGCGTGGGGTTTGTAGTGTTACTTCAGCCAGGGTATCGTTTTTCAACGTACAATCAGAACCACTGCACGTCCAGCGATAACGAAACGGCCTGATCCCACCAGTAATATCCGGGCTCAAGGTAATTTCCTCCCGGGCGCAGGCCAGGATGGTATCGGGGAGAATAACTTCCATCGGTTTGGGAACAATACGCACCTGAACTTCCTGCCGGGCACTGTCTTTACCGTCGTTAACCAGGATGCTTAACACCAGGTTTCCTACTTCGTTCCGGGTAATCAGGGTAAGGCTGTAAAGGCTGTCGGCAGCACTAATCCTTACGTTCTCATTGGGTATTAGTTCCAGGTTTGCGGAACGCACCTGTACGTCAATCTCGTTGGCCTCGTCGTCGGCATCTTCAACCACAAACGAAAATGGTTCCGATAAATCGTTAGCAAATATGGTGAGCACGGTATCGGCTTCAATAACCGGAATACTGTTCGTGGGCCGTACCCGAATAGTAAATTCGGCCGCAGAGGCAGAAAACAGGGTTCCGTCAGAAGCGATCCAACTAAAACCAGTGTTACCGGAAAAGTTACGATTGGGAATGTATAGCAGGGTATCAGTAGCTACTAATGTATCGCCGGCGGTTATTTCACTGCCATTCACAAACAATTGCCCCTGAGAAGGGGATTCAGTAATCAGCACCTGGCGCAGGGAGTCGCCATCCACATCAGAAAAAGGCAGCTGGCTGGTGGTAATTATCAGGGTATCCCGGTTGCTCACAAATGCACTATTCCCCGATACCGAAGGGGCATCGTTGCGGGGTTCCACGGTAAAGCGGATCAGGGCGGTCTCCAATGAAAAACGGTTGCCATCAGAAGCTAGCCATTCCAGGCTATCCGCCCCGTTAAAATCGCTATCGGGCTCGTAGCGAAGGGCGCCGAGCAGGGAAGGGGTAAGCGTAAAGGTTTCAACAACGTCCCTGGTAAGTTGGGTGCTTCCCAAAAAAAGTAAGCCATTTACCGGTAAGCGGGAAATTTGCACCTGGCGCAAACCGGCCTGTTCGGCGTCGGAATAACGCGAAGTAAATTCACTGGCCGTAAACCGGTATAAACTATCTTCCACGGTAGTTACGGCAAACGATTCAACCACCGGCGGGGTATTAGTGCCGGTAACCAGGATTTCCCGGTTTGTCCGGTTGCTTACCCGGTCGCCGTCAGTTACGGTAATTTCCACTGTACGCCTGGCTTCCGGGTTATCGGAATTGTTAGCGTAAGCGGTTGTTCGCAGGGCTTGCTGGTAGGCAGCCAGTGAAGCTTCCCCGCTTAGCGTGAGGGTTCCATTTGTGTTATCCCATGCTGCACTGATAACCCCTTCTGCACTGAACAGTAAAGTGTCTTCGCCCTGTACGTAATTGTTTAACGATATACTTGCGCCGGTGAGGGTTGTGTTATCTACATCCAACACCCGGATGCTATCGGATAAACCAACCCCGGGCTGCCCTTCTTCATAAACCAGCAACTGGCGTTCCAGGTTATTCAGTTGCGGGGCATCGTTTACAGGATTAATGATGAGCGTAAAAAAAGCTGAACCAGTATTGCCGCTTTCGTCCTGGGCCAGCAGGGTAAATTCCTGCCTGCCGTTACCATCGGGCACAACTCCTACCAGCAACCGGGGGGGGCCGTTTGCCGTGTCCAGTTGCACATCGGCGAAAGGAATCCGATCGGGTTCCAGGAAAAGCTGTACGTCCTGATCCTGCTCGTCGGTTGGTGGGTCGGTAAAATCGATGCTAACTATTTCCCTGCTGAATTTATCTTCGGTAAGGGTGAGCGAAGGAGAAATAGAAATTTCCGGCGGATCGTCGACCGCCTTTACATTAATAACCAGGGTTCGGCTGAAATCTAAGTTGCCTTCATTAGAAGTTACTGTAGCCCGAACCGTACCATTGGCATCGGGAATACTCTCTATAACCAGGATGTCGTCCTTTAATTCAACCGTGGCGGCGTTACCCGAAATGTTCAGGGAATAAGTTGCCGTTTCCCCTTCTTCTCCAAAAGGAACAGGTGCCGGGTTGATAAGTACATCAATTGGGCCGGTGAAGTCTTCCAGCAGGTCAAGCGGATTAGCCGATGGATCAAACGAAAAGCGGGCCGGATCATTTACCGGCAGCACGGTAATTTCATATTCGCCTTCAACCGAGGAAGTTCCATTGGTTTCGGTTGCCCTTACCCGAACAGTTGCCGAGCCAAATATATTATCGGCCAGTTCGAAGCGGAGCTGGTTGTCATTACGAATTTCCGGGAACCCGTTGGCAAATATTGAGGGAGAAGAACCTGAAATATTCACGATGGTAAACGCCAGTTCACTGTCTATATCAGAAAAGGCAGGAACCAGCACCTCACTTTGCGGTGGGGTATCTTCATCAATCTCAATGGCCTCTACCAAATTGCCGCTTATGGTAGTAACGGTTGGAGGGTCATTAACTGCGTTTACCGTAATAGTATGTTCAAAAGCAGCGCTTGCATCGCTACTATTATCGGTTACCCGTACCGAAATAACACGGGGCGTAACGTCCGGGTCCTCGCTGGTATTCCGGTACGTGAGGCGTCTTATAACAGCTTCGTACTCACTGATATCCTGTACCCCAGTGAGGGTAATCCTCGACCCATCCGGGCTTATTTCCTGGCTGAGCAAACCGCTGTTGCTGATGGCAATAATGTCTTCTCCCGGCAGGTAAGGCGTAGTAGTAATTACAGCCTCAATTAACTGGGTATCATCGGTATCCGTAATGGTTAAGTCTGGGATCAGCGTAACTGAAGACTGATTCTCAGTGAAGGTCGACGAAGTTGTTCCGGTAATTACGGGTGGATCGTTCTGGGCCTGAACCGACGAAATACTGAACAAAAAAACAAGAAGCCGTGCCATTGAACCGGCTAACCGCTTATTGGCATTCTTGTGGAAAGGGCTATTCATTTATTTGTTGCTATTCTTTATTAGAGCTGTTTCCCCGCTTATGCCGGGGCACTTTTATTTGTTCCTTAAAGAGAAAAAACTGCGCCGAAACACCGACATAAATACACTAAGTCCGCTAATTTATGGTAAAGAACAGTAATTCAATAACTTTCTATTCATATTTTAATATATTTACAAAAAATATAATTAATCTAATGGATTTAGTAGGTGTAATCTGGTGGGTGTGCCTCTTCGTGGTTGTTTATACTTATCTGGGATACGGGGTTCTGTTATATGGGCTGGTAAGCATAAAACGACGATTTCAGAAAAAACATCAGGAGCCTTCGGCCCACTTACCAGAAGTAACCCTGCTGGTGGCCGCCTATAACGAGGAAGATTATATTGAAGATAAAATCCTGAATTCCCTGGCCCTGGATTACCCGAAAGATAAATTACATTTTTTATTCGTAACGGATGGATCTTCCGACCGAACTCCGGAAATCGTGAAGCAGTACCCGCAAATTAAGCTGTTGCACGAACCGGAACGCCGCGGAAAAATAGCGGCTACCCACCGGGCGATGCCGCACGTACAAACCCCGGTTGTAGTATACACCGATGCCAACACCTCGGTAAACAGGCAGGCGATCCGGAATATTGTACGCCACTTTAATAATGAAGAGGTAGGAGCCGTAGCCTGCGAGAAACGCATCCGGGTGCAGGAGGCCGATAATGCCAGCAGTGCCGGGGAAGGGTTCTACTGGAAGTACGAATCGGCCCTTAAAAAATGGGATTATGAGCTTTACTCTGTAGTAGGGGCTGCCGGAGAGTTGTTCGCCGTTCGAACGGCACTGTACGAAGATATTCCTTCCGATACTATTATTGAAGACTTTTACCTTACCCTGCGCATCGCCAAAAAGGGCTACCGGGTGGCTTACGAACCTAACGCTTACGCCAGTGAAACGGCATCTTCGTCGGTAAATGAAGAACTGAAAAGAAAAATCCGCATTGCTGCCGGGGGCATCCAGGCCATTACACGCCTGAAAGGGCTGCTGAATATTTTCCGCTATGGTACGCTCAGCTTCCAGTATATTTCTCACCGGGTGTTGCGCTGGACCATCACTCCTGTTGCCTTACTCCTGGTGTTTTTGCTGAACGGGATACTGGTAGCCCAGGGGAGTTTATTTTTCGAGGTAACACTGGTGGCGCAACTGGTTTTCTACTGCCTGGCCTGGGTCGGATACCTGCTGGAAGGTCGTAAAATTAAACGTAAGCTGTTCTTTATTCCCTATTACTTCTTCATCATGAACTACGCGGTGTACCGGGGCTTTATCCGTTACTTCACCGGTAGCCAGTCGGTACTGTGGGAACGTGCTCAACGGGCGAAAGTGTAATTTAATAAGGCTTTACAACACAATTGTTCCTGGTATATGACCTAACTTTAAACCGGTGAATAACAACTGCAGAACGGATTGTTAACTTTCATAAATACTCGGCCAGGCAGGGGCCGGAAAGCAAAGAGGGAACGCTAAAGGCTCTGGCTTTTTTGAAGATACCTACAGACAACTGTTTTGTAAAACCTTTCTCATAACGTAAGTGTAAATATCTGTCACTGGAACCGAACGCCTCTGTTTGGGTTTAACAGAAAGGTAATGTAAACAAACGATGCAAACCATAGATCAATCTGTAAATACGAAGGGCAGCCTGATTATCAGCAAAGCCCTGAAGTGGTCGGCCCGTGCGTTGGGCATAACCGTTTGGACCAGTTCGGCAATTTTCGGGCTATATATTATTGCTTTTTACTTTTCAGCCCTGTTTGAAGGTGACCTGGAACGCTGGAACAAAATTCTGCCCCGCTTGTACGAAACTGAAACTACCACAGCTACTTCGGGCATTGGGCTGCATTTCCTGGCCGGGGGTATTATCCTGATGCTTGGCAGTATTCAGCTACTAGAGGCGTTCAGGCAACGATTTCCGGGGGCACATCGGATGCTAGGTAAGATATATGTACTGGCCAGTTTACTGGCAGCAGCGGGTGGACTGGTATTTATCGCAGCTAAGGGAACGGTTGGTGGCACAGTGATGAATATTGGGTTTAGCGGCTACGGATTACTGATGGGTTGGGCCGCTATTGAAACCTTTCGCCACGCCCGAGCCAGAAACTTTCTCCGGCACCGGGCGTGGGCCATTCGTTTATTTGCCCTTGCTATCGGCTCGTGGCTGTATCGGATGGACTACGGATTCTGGTTTATACTGGCCGATGGTTTAGGCCATACTGAACAGTTTAGCGGTGCGTTCGACCAGGTGATGGCTTTTTTCTTTTACGTGCCTAATTTATTGGTGGCCGAGTTCTTTATCCGGGCCGGGCACCAGCGTCTTCAACTAGCCATGCAGTTTATCGGGTCGCTGGTTTTGTTTGCCAGTACAGCGTTTATCCTGGTAGGATCTTTCTTTTTTACCACCCACGTGTGGGGTAAAGCCATACTGGCCTGGCTGGGATTGCTGTAAGTGCAATAATTCCGTAATTTACGCCCTATGTCTTCCAAAATAACCAATAAAGTCCAGCACTGGTCGTACATCATCGGCCTGATCATCGCCGGTGAAAGCATTTACCTAATCCCTTACTTGCGTAAAACCTTCCAAACCAGCATGGAGGTAGTATTCAATTTAACCAGCACCGAGGTAGGCTGGCTGAATACCCTTTTCGGCATCCTGGCAGTATTGTCGTATTTTCCCAGCGGCTGGCTGGCCGACCGCATTTCAGCCCGGCGATTGCTTACCTTTTCCTTGCTGGCTACCGGTGCCGGCGGCTTCTACATGTTTACCATTCCTTCCTACACTCAGCTGCTGGCCCTGCACGCCTTTTGGGGCGTAACTTCTATCCTTACTTTCTGGGCGGCGCTGATCAAAGCCACCCGCAGCTGGGGTAACCCGGAAAATCAGGGTACCAGCTTCGGTATCCTCGACGGGGGCAGGGGAGTAGTGGCAGCCCTACTAGCTTCGTTGGCTACGTGGGCTTTTTCCATGTCGGAAGAAGTACTGGCCAGCCTGAAGAGCGTTTTGCTCATCTATTCCCTGGCGCCGTTTATTACCGGGATCATCATCTGGTTTGTGATCCCGGAAAAACATTACAGCTCAAGCGGTAAACCTGCTAACCATAAAGAAAAGCACATAGAAGGGGGAGTAGCCCAGGCCTTTCGCATGCCCCAGGTCTGGCTGCTGGCCATCATAATTTTCTGCGCTTACGTGCTGTACGTAGGAGGATTTGATTTTCCGGCTTACGCGGAAAAAGCCTACAATAAAACCAAAACGTTCGGGGCCATTGTAGGAACGATTCGCGACTGGATGCGCCCTATTGCAGCCCTGGGTGCTGGTCTGCTGGCCGATCGGTTCAGCAGTTCCCGCATGGTGAGCATTTCTTTTATTATCCTTATCTTTTCATTTCTTACCATGGGGCTGATTACTCCTGAACCCAATATGGTGTGGCTACTCTGGACGCAGGTGGTGTCGGGGGCGCTGGCTGCCTTCGCCCTGCGCGGGGTGTACTTTGCCATCATGCAGGAAACCGGGGTGCCAATCGGGTTAACCGGGGTAACAGTGGGTACTGTATCGTTCATCGGATTTATGCCCGATGCTTTTCTGCAT
>CAZIWJ010000085.1:5732-12906 GCA_964542855.1 uncultured Roseivirgaceae bacterium | reverse complement strand
ATGGCAATATAACCGTTCATAGTTACGCTGTCGGTAGCATACTTCACTTCCATGCCCTGCACCCCGGTATCGGCGGCCATTTCCGACTCATCTCTGGAGACTTCCTGCTGCTCGGTCTGCTGGCTGCCGCCACAGGCAGTTAAGGTCAGCACCAGTATTGAACAAATAAATAAGTTAGATTTCATATTACATCATAGTTTTGATGGATAATCAGCTTCATAATGGGATAATATATGGTAAACTAATTTGTTTCGTATTATGATAACTACTTACCCGGATTACCCCTGAAACCCCCGATTAATGCTTGTTTTCATTAAATATGAATAAAATTCAATATGTTTCATCAATTTTGTAAACTATACCGGAAACAGGCCCGTAAAGGAAAGTACACTAATACTTATTTTGAATCATCATTATTAATCCAATAACCGATTAAATTATGGAATTGAAATTAGGCGATACCGCACCCAATTTTACTACCGAAACTTCTGAAGGCACCGTTACTTTTTACGACTGGCTGGGCGACAGCTGGGGCATCCTGTTTTCTCACCCTGCCGATTACACACCGGTTTGTACTACCGAGTTAGGAGCAACCGCCAAGCTGAGAGAAGAATTTGAGAAGCGTAACGTAAAAGTGCTGGCGCTTAGCGTTGACGATGTGGATTCGCACCAGGGCTGGATTAAAGACATTAACGAAACCCAGAGTACTCAGGTAAACTTCCCCATCATTGCCGATCCGAAGAAAGAAGTAGCCGAATTATACGACATGATGCACCCCAATGCGTCAGAAACTGTTACCGTCCGATCAGTATTTATCATTGATCCGAATAAAAAGATCCGGCTAACATTAACTTACCCGGCTTCGACCGGCCGTAACTTCCACGAACTGGTTCGGGTAATTGATTCACTGCAACTCACCGATAACTACAGCGTTGCTACTCCTGCCGACTGGAAGAGTGGTGAAGATGTTATTATTTCCCCGTCGGTAAGTGATGACGATATCCCGACCAAATTTCCTAAAGGGCACACCCGGATTAAGCCTTACCTGCGCACCACACCGCAGCCCGACAAGTAAAATAGTTAACAAGTAGTTTACTTTTATAAAGCCCCGTGTTCGTTCACGGGGCTTTTTTATTTATTATTGGGGTAAAGCATTACAACTCAAATTCATGAAAGTTACTTTTATACTCGGCAGCCTCGTACTAACTGCCTTTTCTGTTTTCGCCCAGTCGGAAAATAATACCTGGGCCCCGGAAGATATTGTTTACACCGAAAAAATTTACGATGAAACATTTTCGCCCGATAATAAAAAAGTATTGTGGCGGAAAAACCGGCCGGTGAAAGAAGACGATAAATTCTCATCCGACCTCTACCTCACCCGGTTAAATGAAAAAAGTCCTGATGGTCTGCCGGTTACTATTCAGCTAACCAACAGCGACGAACGCGATTACAACGGTTTTTTCTCGGCCGATAGTAAAACCGTTTACTTCCTTTCTTCTCGTGAGGAAGGAAAAAAGCTCTGGAAACTGAGCCTTTACGGGGGCGAAGCACAGGAAGTGCACGAGTTTGAACATGGCATTTCCTCGGTTCAGCGCCTAAACGACTCTACCCTTTACTTCCTGGCCGATGAAGGTAAAACGCTGCACGACCGTGAACTGGAGGAGCAACAGGATAATACAATCGTGGTGGAAGATTCAGTACACTGGAAAATTTCACGGCTTTATACCTATAACCTGAACACCGGTAAAATTAGGCGCATTACTGAAAACCAGTACCCCATTAACCAGTATGCTTATTCCAGTAACGGCCGCTGGCTGATTACCGGGCATACCATGAGCCGACACTATGCGGCCGATGCTCAGCCCAAACCCAGGTATTACCTTTACGACCGGGAAAACGATACCCGAAAGGAAATTCTGCAGGATTTGCAAACCCCACGAGGTTTTCAGTTTACCAACAACAGCGAGGGCTTTTATTTTACCAGCGTTCGTTCTAGTGACCCGCAGTGGTCGGGGGCCGGCATCAATTTACTGCATTATTACGACCTTTCGTTGGGCAGGCAACAGGAAGTACCACTCGATCATGAAAACGGGCTGGGGCAGAGTTACGGAGAAGACTTCGGGTTAACCAAAAGCGGATTCATTGCTTCACTGGCCAGTGGGGCCCGGCTACAACTGGCTTACTACAGTGGCACGGAAGGAAATAAAACCCTACTCGATTTTGGTTCTATGAGTCAAAACACCAACCTCGCAGCCGTATCGGACGACGGTACCAAAGCCCTTTTTGCGCAAGCCACCGCTTCTATGTTACCCCGTTATTACGTTGCCGACCTTTCGGAAAAGCGGGAGCAACTGACCACAGGTAAGCTTGAAGAATGGGTTAAGTTGAACCATAAACTGAAACAGAAGCCCAAAACCCGCAGAGAGTTACTTACCTGGGCCGGTGCCAATAATGAGGAAGTTACCGGTATCCTGTATTACCCGATGAACTACGAGGAAGGCAGGCAGTACCCTCTATTATTGTCTATTCACGGTGGTCCTTCCGGGGTGGATATCGATTTCTGGAGCGAGCGATGGAGTACGTACCCGCATATTTTTGCCCAGAAGGGGGCCTTTGTACTAAAGCCAAACTATCATGGTTCTGGCAACCACGGGCAGGAATTTGTAGAATCGATTAAGGGTAATTATTACGACCTTGAAATGGTGGATATCATGAACGGGGTGAACAAACTGATTAACGAAGGCCTGGTAGATGAAGAAAAACTGGGTACAATGGGCTGGTCGAACGGGGCTATTTTAACCACCATGCTTACCTTGCGTTACCCGGAAACCTTTAAAGCGGCCACGCCGGGTGCGGGCGACGTAAACTGGACTTCCGATTACGGGACCTGCCGATTTGGCGTGCAGTTCGATCAGAGTTACTTTGGCGGGGCACCCTGGGACGATACCGGCGATTTAAATTATAACCCGGATTACATTCGGCTATCGCCTTTATTCGACCTGGAAAAGGTGGTTACCCCCACCCTGATTTTTCACGGCAGCGAGGATCGGGCCGTTCCTCGCGACCAGGGTTTCGAATACTTCCGGGCTTTGCAGCAGAGCGGACAGGCCCCGCACAAGTTCTTGTGGTTCCCCGGTCAGCCCCACGGGTTGCAAAAAATTTCCCACCAGTTGCGCAAAATGAACGAAGAAATCGACTGGATAGAAAAGTACGTACTGGGCACTTACAAAGAAGAAAACGAAGCTTTTAAGGAAGATAGCCCACTGGCCCTGCTATTGAAGCGCGAACAGGTAGCCTGCCACGAAGATTTATACGGGGTGATAGTAAATAACACCCTGTTACCTGAAGTGGTAAAAGTAAAGGATGATTCTGTAGCCTTCGGCCGCTTTGAGGTTACCAACGCCCAGTACCGGGCTTACGACGACGCGCATACCTATATGCCCACGGCTGCCAACGAACCGGTAAGGGGGATGGGTATTGAACAGGCCCGGGCTTACGTAGCCTGGCTATCGGGGGAAACCGGCAAAACGTACCGCTTGCCCAATGCTAAAGAGGCCAAAGCGTTTCACGAACTGGCGATTGAACACGGTCCGGAAGAAAATACCCTGAACCACTGGGCAGGTTACACGCCTACCCCGGAAGAAGCCCGCATGCTGAAAGCAAAGCTAGAAGTACTGAAGGGCAGCCTGGTGAAGCCTGTGGGCAGTTTTGAACCGTTAACCACCGGTGAGGCTATTCTTTACGATGTAGGGGGAAATGTAGCCGAGTACAGTGAAGACGGCACTACTTACGGATTCAGCGCTTATTTGTACGTTGATGCCGCACAACCCGAAGTACAGGTAGATAAAGACTACAGCGGTTTCCGGGTAGTACTGGAACCGTAATCAGGGTTTAAAATAATTTAGCAAAGAGCTAAGATGATTATGCAAAGATTGAAAATTGTTCTGGGCACCGCATGAATAAATAAGCAAAGGTATGTGGCTGTTTCGGATAGTTCAGCAATTTATGGGTATGACTTTACAGAAATTTTGCAAGGATTGAAAGTAGTTTGTTATAGATTTAAAACGATAAGTTGGAGGTAAAAAACCTTTCAGTAAAACCTGAAAATGCCCCTAACGGGTATAAAAAACTCGCAAACGGAAAACCGGCAACAGTTACAGTTTTTCTTCCGCATTAACCGTTTATACTTTTATCCTTTTCCATTTAACCATTTAAATGCTGCCGGTTGGTTATAGCAATTAAGGTAGTATCACCTGCTCACACGCAATACAACTGCGAGAGAGCAGGGGTTTAACTGTGTTTGTTAATTAGCGTACCGGTCTGGTTTAATTAATACTGTACTTGGTCATAATGGATTTACCGCTGATAACGATTACATGCTGGCCATTGGATGAGAAGTACAGCTCATCGCCGTTATCCGGGGTAAAAGGCAAATCGTCGGCCTGGTTATATTCCGTCATGGAAACCGCAGTGGTACCTTTGTGGTTAAATACGTAAGCGTACTTTCCATCCCAAAAAGCGCCGCTAACCTGCTTAATACGCTGGCTTTCTTCAAAATCGCCCGACTGGTTATAAAACCCTAACCCCTTATCGCCGATGGTCATTAATCCCTGGCGGGTGGGGGTCATGCCTTGCAGCTTGCCAATTTTGGCATCTTTCACGTCGAACACTTTGGTATTCTCCCAGCTGTTCAGGTTAAACACATAAATACCCTTTTTTCCCCCGAAGTAGGCCGACTGGTCAGTAAATGCAATACCCGCTCGGGGCCGGTCGCCGAAGTAGTCTTTAATCACCTCGGTTTCCCTGATAATAGCACCGTCTTTATCGGATAAAATGGCATAAAAGCGGTTGCCAAAAGCCTTGCTTCTGCTTGTAATGACATTACCACTGGTTACATTAATGATTCTGGCCGATTCATGGAGGGCATCAGATTTCCACACCAGTTCGCCGGTTTCCAGATCGTATTTGTGCACGAAAATATCCATACTTCCTACTACTATACCTGCTTCACTAAGGTCTTCTGTTACCATCGTATACACGTGCTCGTCAGAAACAAACGATTCCCACCAGCCGGGTGCGTCCGTGCCCGTGCCATCACCCGGGTTGAGTAACCCGGCAGAGAAGGTGTTGGATTGCTTCACTTTCTTTTCATCGCGGCTCATCAGCATTTTTTCACCCGTTTCAAGGTTATACATTTCCACGCCGTTGTAGTCGAGAATGAGGCGATTATTCCTCACGTAGTTCCGGTTGTAATGAAACATACCGAGGTGTTCAGCTTCCCAAAGCTTCTCCCCGGTGTTGGTGTTCATTTTAATAATCTTCTTATCATTATTTTTCAGGAAGCTGGCGTTAAAATTGATCAGCACTACTGCATCTTCGTTGGGCAGGGTGTAGTCGTAGCCAATGGTAATATCTTCGGTAGTGCGCCATTTTTCCTCCCCGGTTAAAATATCGAGGCAGATTAGTTCTTTACCTGCACTCAGCATGAAAGCTCCCTTACCCTGCAGGTGGGTAACGTAGGCCATGGCCGAGGAAGTACCGTAGCCGAAGTACTGTATTTCGTTGTAAATTTCATTCATTACCAGCTGGCCGGTAAGTGCAGCAGGAGTAATGCTGTACATCGGGAAGCGGGCAGAACGGGCGGTGGCGGCGCCCAGCAACGACTGAAACACCTGGGCGTTTTTCTTAAGCGAAAATCGATATTCTTCCGTATCCCACAGCTTTTCAAAAGTATTTAAATCGTAAGCCATAATCCGATTGGTATCGAAGGTCCAATCGAGGAACAGCACTACATCTTCTTCTTCGAAAATGTAGAAACCACTGCCTTCCGATAGGGAAATACTTTCAGCTATATTACTGACCAGTGGATTGGAACTGGCCAGTAAGCTGGTGCCCAGCGAAAGTTTCTTCTGACTTTTGGGCATGTATTCGCCGGAAAGCCTGGCCTCGCCATCTTTACCGGAAAATACGTGGTACTGATGATCAGTATTAAAAATTACGTATTCTCCTCCTGGGTGCACATAGAAATCAGGGGTGCCACTGGAGAAAATTTCCTTCCAGAAATTTTTCATGGCCAGGCTTTGCCAGTTCTGTTCAAATACCTGGGCCTGACTGGATACGCATAATAATAATAAAGGGATTAGTAGTAGCTTTTTCATTAAGTAACTTGTTTTCTTTCTGTATCGCACCGAGAAAAAAAATATCAGTGGTTCGATACTTCGGGGAAGATAATCCTAGATTGGGACAGTGAAAAAATAACCCGGTTACTGATTATCAGGAGGTTAACTGGAAAGCATGCTTATTGGTAAGGGATAGGCATAACTTTAAAGCCACTAAGCTATGTTGATGATCGAAAAATATTTCCTGAGCACTTACCGATCGATTGAACTGGTACGCGACGAAACCTACGACTTTTTAGATATCGACCTGGGTCGTCAGTACGGATATTTATCGGATGCCCTGAAAGGGGAAATGGTGATTTACCGTACGCTGGAAAACGATAAGTATGGCATTATACTGGAGAAGTGCCTCGATAAGCTGGGTAAAGCCTGTGAGTCATTAACCCCGCAACAAAGAACTAATCCGGCGGCCCGCGACCTGGTAAATATTATTAAAATTCAGTCGGACTATTTGAAGAGCATCTTTTATTACAAGCCGGTTTATTAATGGCCCGGCTGAACCGGTAAGTAACCGGGAGTATATTAACCTGAAGTTTGGTACTGAAGCCTGCATTTATGCATGGGCAGTACCAAACCAAAGGGCTTACTGCATACTACACCACTCCGATACCTGCTGGGTGTTCCCTAATCAAACGTTACCCCGGTTGTGTTTTTCTTTCAACAGCACTTTAACCAGACCGGATTTTTCGGCCAGGCGGTAAGAAGACCGGCCAGCTTTTACCGGGGCTTCTCCCAGCAACTGGTATTGCTCTTTGTCGGTTTGGTTGAAAGAATCCTGCCGGGCAATAATAATATTTCGGGACTTCAAAGTTTCCGCGCTCAATCACGGTTTTGATGTGCCCGGCGTTTCCGGGGAATTTCCAACAGCGGGCGAAATCCACATTAAGTACCCGGCATTTAGTTTTACCCTCTGGAAATGCCATGAGCTTTCAAGGTGAACCCTCTATTTAGTAGGTTTAACCGTTTGTGAAAGCCAGTGGAATGTAGTTTATTCC
>CAZIWJ010000085.1:3352-5632 GCA_964542855.1 uncultured Roseivirgaceae bacterium | reverse complement strand
ATCATTTCATCATTCCGTTGTGAAAACGAATCTGCTGATAACCCCCTTATCCGAAACTGCACAAAGTGCCTGGCAACAGTTATCTCCTTTTTGGAGGGGTGCCGGTATTGGTCTGCTCATTTTCTTTACGCTTACAGCCTTTATAACCGGCTGGTACTTTGTTACCGGTTTATCGCCCTGGCTTACCACGGCAGTGGTTACGGCGCTGGGTATAACAGGATTACTGGTGCTTACCTTTTTGTTCCGCTACCTTTTCCAGTTGCTGAAGCCCATTCCTCTGCTGTTCCTGGCCCTGTTCCTGGCAACCGTGGCGGCCGTTATTATTTTGCGGGAGTTTATTTCCTTCTGGCCCGACACTTTTTTCTACACCTGGGCAGGGAGTTTTATGCTGGCCTTTCTGCTTGGCACCGGGGCTCTAGTAACACTTTTTAACCATCCGGGTATAAAACCAAAAAGGCTGGCCACAGCCAGCCTGTTCGTATCGTTCGCCTGGATTATTGCGGGTACATACTGGGTAACCAGTACGGGGCACGATCCTTATCCTACTGAATTTATCCCACCCCCGGCTGCAGTGCAGTTACTGGAGCAACAGGGAGTTCCTTCCCCCCTGGCAGCCGGCACCTACAAAACAGAGCAGTTTAGCTACGGCAGCGGAACCGACCCACACCGGCTACATTTCGGCAAAGCGGTTCGGTATTCCACTCCTTCGGTAGATGCCTCCCACCTGTTACCGAAATGGAAGGGAAAGAAAAAGAAATGGCGAGAACGGTACTGGGGTTTCGGCCTCAGCAATTTTCCCCTGAACGGAATCGTGTACGCACCAATAGGAGAAGGCCCCTTCCCTATCGTGCTGATGGTGCACGGCAACCATACTATGGAAGACTTTTCGGAAGAAGGCTACGCTTACCTGGGGCAGCACCTGGCCAGCCGGGGTTTTATTGCCGTATCAGTAGATGAAAACTTTATTAACGGTACTTGGTCGGGCGACTTCCGGGGAAAGGAAATGCCGGCACGGGCCTGGTTACTTCTGAAGCACCTGGAGCAGTGGCGGAGTTGGAACCAGGATAGCGGACATGCGTTGCAGGGAAAAGCCGACCTGGATAATGTGCTGCTGATGGGCCATTCCCGGGGTGGGGAGGCTGTGGCCATTGCTGCTGCTTACAACACATTACCTTATTTCCCCGATAACACCGAAGAACCCTTTAATTTCCAGTTTGGTATTAAGGGGGTCATCGCCCTGGCCCCTACCGATTACCGCTACTTCAGAAAAATAAAGCTGGAGAATATTAATTATTTGTCGTTACAGGGCTCGTACGATGCCGATGAGTCGGGATTTTTCGGCCTGCGCCAGTTGCGGCGCATTGAATATACCCCTCAACCAGCGGATACGCCGGGTAAGCAGCAGCCCCGGTACGTAAAAGCCGGGGTATACATCCAGGGGGCCAACCACGGGCAGTTCAATTCTACCTGGGGCCGGTACGATTACGGCGGCATGATGTCGCGGTTATTGAATACCTACCCCATGATTTCCGGGGAGGAACAGCGGAAAATTGCTAAAGCCTACGTTACGGCCTTTGCCGAGCAAACAGTTCACGAGAAAGAGCAGTACAAACCTTTTCTGCAGTATGCGGGCACGGGAGTCAACTGGCTGCCAGGGGTAAACCTGGTGAACACCTACTACGATTCCGAAACCCGTATTTTACAGGATTACGAGGAAGACCTGGACGTAACCCAGGGACGGGATGGACTGGAAATCCGGGCGGAAAACCTGGTAGTATGGAAAGAGGAAAAACTAACTTATAAAAATTCGCGCTCGCAAGATAACCACGCGGTTACGCTAGGCTGGAACCAGGCTTCACCAGAAGTTGCTTACACGCTTAAGTGGGCTGAGCCGCTGGAATTAAAGGAGTCGTCGGAGCTGCTATTTGCGGCAGCGGCCGGGGATGTGGAAATCCTCCCTGCCGATTCAACGGGTTCGGGTGAGGAAAGTGCTGCTGTTCCCGATTTTACGGTTGAACTAATCGATGGTGCAGGCAACCGGTCGAGGGTGGTACTCAGCAGCCTTCAACCCCTCCAGCCCCGCTACCGGGCCCAGTACCTGAAACCATCTGGAATGAATGCCGACCGGATGGGGCCAGCCTGGGAGCCCAATTTAGGAACTTACCGTTTACCCGTTAAACAGTTTGTTCAGTCTAATCCGGCCCTGAATCCCAGTTTCATTCAGTCGGTTCGTTTTGTATTCGACCAAACCAACCGGGGAGTGGTAGTGTTAGATGAAAT
>CAZIWJ010000085.1:0-3252 GCA_964542855.1 uncultured Roseivirgaceae bacterium | reverse complement strand
GTTTCGAAGTTTTTGGTGTAGCGAGAGGGAGATTTGAACTCCCGGCCTCCGGGTTATGAATCCGACGCTCTAACCAACTGAGCTACCTCGCCATTTTATTTTTCGCAAATATAACCTGTAGTAACAGGCGGCTGTTAACGAATAGGACGGCAAATCTATAAAATGAAATTTATAATGCCACAAGATGCGTGTAATAAATATTCATTTCCCCTTTTGAAGGTTGGTAAAATTATAATAGATTACTGTTCATCGTACTGTAAACCCTTCACAACATTTATGAAGCACTACAAATTTACTACCGAGTTCGAGTTCAGGGCGTCGAGGAAAATGCTGTTCCCATACATCAGTACCGCCAGCGGATTATCGCAGTGGTTTGCTGATAACGTAAACATAGATGAGGATAAGAACTATCATTTTTTCTGGGACGGGGAAAGCCAAAAGGCCCGCCTCAGCGCTCAGCGAACCAATAGTTACGTGCGGTTTGAAATGTTGGAAGAAGAAACCGAAGCCCCTTTTATAGAGCTCCGCCTGGAAGAAGATGAACTAACCGACAGTACTTTTCTTAAAATAACCGACTGTACTTCCGACGATGACGAGGAGGAGCAGCAGGATATCTGGGAAAATATGATCACTACCTTAAAAGAAACTGTGGGTGGATAAACTATTTACGTGCCTTCGTACGTATCACTATTAGTAAAGAGCTCGAGGAACAGGTATGAAAAAACTGGACATTCTGGTTATCCGGACTTTCCTGAGTCCGTTTGTATTAACTTTTTCGGTAGTAGTATTTATTTTACTGCTGCAATACATGCTAAAGTACTTCGATGACTTTGTAGGAAAAGGACTGGGCCCTGATGTATTTTCCGAGCTGATCATTTATTTCAGCATCAATATGACCCCGGTAGCCCTGCCCCTGGCCATTCTGCTTTCTTCCTTAATGACTTTCGGCAACCTGGGCGAGCATTTTGAACTAACTGCTATGAAAAGCGCCGGCATTTCCCTGACCCGGATTCTGGTTCCCCTGTTTGGGGTGGTAATAGTTATCGCTACTCTGGCTTACTTCTCGAACAATTACCTGGTACCTCGCGCCAACCTGAATGCTTACAGCCTGCTGTACGATATTAAGCACAAGAAGCCCAGCTTCGATTTAAAGGAAGGCGTATTTTACAATGGCATTCCCGGCTACCGGATTAAAGTGAACGAAAAATTTGAAGACGGGAAAACCCTTAAAGACATCATTATTTACGATCATACCGGGGGTGCAGGCAATAACGAAGTGGTAATTGCCGACTCGGGCCAGATGTATACCACTAACCAGGGCAAGTACCTGGTGCTGGATTTATACAACGGAAACAGCTACTCCGAATCTACCCCACCCGGTGTAAACACAGCTGTAAGTTACAACCAGGACCAGTTTGTGCGCAACCAGTTCAGCGAAAGCAAGATGGTATTTAGCCTTGCTTCATTCGATTTAAAGCGAACCGATAAAGAATTATTTTCCACGCACCGGCGCATGAAACTTCCTGAACAACTGGAAAGTGAAATTGATTCGCTGCAGGATAGCAGCGACAGCCTGCTGAACGAACTGAAACTTCAAACCCAGACCTACTACACTTACCAGTTCCAGGATAGGAAGGAAAGTAGTGATAACCAAAGCCGGAAAGCAGACAACCTTCCGGCCGGTGTGGAAAATGTTAAACAAGACCACGACTCCCTGAAAACCGGAAAAGGTATAGCCACTGTAACATTAAAAGGGGGTAATGACGGCGGAGGAGGATCGCCACCAAAAGCAAAGTTGTCGCCGAACGGTAAAAGTACCCAAAAGGCACTCCCCTCCTCGGCACGAAAGCTGAGCCCTGCGGAGGTCAGGAGGAGATCAGAAATGTTGCTAAATCCTGCAATAGAACGTGAGGAAGAGCCACTCGCCGGTAGCACCAGGGCGTTAGCCAGAAAGTTGGAAGAAAAAAACGAGTTATCGGAAGCATTAAATGTGAGCGCCGACACCCCCGTTACGGTAAATGAAAAAGCCAGTACTACCAACCTCATTAAATCGTACGCTAACGATACTGGTGCTACAGTTTCCCCTGTTCATGGTAAGAACGAAAACGATACTGTTGCAGGAGAAGAGCTAACCGGGGCAGCCCTCGGTAAACTGGTGCATGGAATACAGCAGGAGGCTTCTAAAAACCTGCGAAGGGTATATAGTTCGGCGGTGAGCCAGAGCCGGTATATTAAAAATAACATCCAGGTAAAATCGCAACGAATTTTCCGTTACAACAAAAAGGTTATTAAAGTACACCTGGAACACGGCAATCGTACGGCACAGGCGGTAATGTGCTTGGTAATGTTCCTAATTGGTGCTCCTCTTGGTGCTATTATAAAAAAGGGGGGGCTGGGCGTTCCCGTACTTATATCGGTTGGCTTCTTTATAGTTTCCTATGTACTTACCAATTCGTTTAACAAGTACGCCGAAGAAGAAATTGTGAGCCATATTACCGCCATCTGGATGCCTAATATTATCTTATTACCGTTTGGCCTGTTCTTCCTCGTGCAGGCACGAAGAGATGCCCGGCTGCTGGAGGTTGATGCCTACAAACAATTTTTTACCCGGATAGCTACTTTTTTTCGACATTTGTAAACGAAAAAAGCTGCAAATGGTTATTTATGATTATGCAGGTAGTTGTTGCACATCAGGTATTTCATTATATTTGCAAACTTTATTGGAATACAGCTAAAAGAAGCCTAATTTTACTTTTTAAATAAGTATTAACATGTACCTAACGGGAGAAAAAAAGAAAGAAATATTCGAACAACACGGCAAGGAAAAAAGCGCAACCGATACAGGTTCGGCCGAGTCGCAAATTGCATTGTTCACCCATCGCATTCAGCATCTTAACGAGCATTTAAAAAAGAATAAACATGATCATGCCTCCCGTAGAGGTTTATTGAAACTGGTGGGTAAGCGTCGCAGGTTGCTAAATTACCTGCAAGAGCGAAACATCGACCGTTATCGTTCAATCATTGCGGAATTGAAATTAAGAAAATAATAGCAGTTATAAATGGAATCCTGTGTGGGTTCCATTTTTATTTCCCTCACCTCCCGCTCGTATCATTCTTTGTGTACCGGGCATCTTACAAAGAGGAAACCATCCTGCCATAAAAAGCTACATTTTATGCATTTTAACATTTTGAATAAAGAGATCACCTTACCCGACGGGCGAGTGGTTTCTATAGAAACCGGCAAACTGGCCA
>CAZIWJ010000084.1:8194-12923 GCA_964542855.1 uncultured Roseivirgaceae bacterium | reverse complement strand
CTGGTCATGTAACCGCCGTAACTCCAGCCCATGACAAACTGCTGGTCAGGATCGCCAATGCCCATTTCAATCACCTTATCTACCCCGGATACCACATCTTCGTAGTCGCCATATCCCCAGTCTTTAAAATTGGCATAACGAAAATCTTTGCCGTACCCGGTACTGCCCCTCGGGTTGGGCTTAATGGTAGCGTACCCTTTTTCGGCAAAGTATTCGGTCATATAAATAGACGGTCGCCCATTATATCGCTGACTGAAAACCCCGGCAGGTCCGCCGTGAATTTGCAGGATAACCGGGTATTTTTTTCCTCTTTCGTAGCCTTTTGGGTAAGTAAGCAATCCTTCAACCGGGAGGCCGTCTTTGGAGGTCCAGCGAACCAGTTCGGTACGGGCCATTTCCGGTAAATCTAGTCCGTCGTTAATGTGGCTTAACTGCTTCTTTTCAAAATTCTTAACCGGAGAGGTATACACCTCGGCCGGGGTTTGCAGGTTTTCGTACACCATAGCCATGGTTTGCATGTTGGCATCGAAGGCCACACTGCTGAAAACTCCTGGTTCCAGTTTGGTCAGTACCTGGCCTTTCTCGTTGCCCTCGAACCTGATTTCATTGCTACTGATTATCGTGGCTTCTTTACCCGATATCGGGATGTTCAGCACCTGCGTAGAGGTACCCATGGCTTCGGTAATCATTACTGATTTTCCATCCGGGGTCCAGTTAATTAAACTGGCACTTCGGTTAGGCGTATCCATGAGTTTTTTAGCTTTCCCGCCTTTTGCCGGTACGGTATACAAATCGCCCAGGCCAATGGGTTCCATGGTACCGCCGTGCGATACGAAAGCCAGGGTTTTCCCATTGGGCGAATATTTGGGACTCCCGTCCGAGCCCGGTCGCTCAATGACTGGCTGAATGGCCCCGCTATCGGCAGGAACAGTAGCAATGTCTGATTGATAACGGGCATTAACCCCCGGGTTGGGCTGGTGTTCAAAGGCTATTGTTGAACCGTCGGGCGACCAGTCGAAACTGTTTACGCTCAGTTGCCCATTAGTAATTTGCTGCACCGGGTAATTACCTTCTTGTTTAGTTAATGAAACGGTGTACAGGTGGCGGTTTTTAAAGTTTTTATCCACCAGGATAACGTCCTGCTTTTCTTTCTTGCGGGTTTTCTCTTCTTCGGTTTCCGGGTCGCGCTGGGTGAAAGCAATGCGGGAGCCATCCGGTGACCACCGGAAGCTGTTAATGCCTCCTTCCACTTCAGTCAGTTGCAGGGGTTCACCACCGAATACGCGCATGAGCCAGATTTGCGTTTTCGCTTTCTCTCCCCGGGACGACAGAAATGCAATTTGCTGTCCGTCGGGTGAAAAAGCCGGGGCGTAACTGCTGTATTCTCCCCGGGTGTACTGGTTATTGAAACTACCATCGTTGGCCGCTACCCAGATGTGGCGGAGGTATTCAGATTTTTCACCTTCCATTAACGGTTCCCGCACCACGTAAGCAGTGTATTTACCATCGGGTGAAAGAGCAGTTTGCAAAATACTTTTCACCTGCATGCTGGTTTCCGGTGTCCAGCCTTTATCCTGGGCGTAACTACCTGTGCAAAGTAACAGAGAAACGAAGAGAACGAAATATTGCCTGTTCATGATTCTTCCAAAGTTTAGTTAGATATCTGGTGTTATTCAGGGAAATTGATGGCACAACTTCCTATATATTATTCAAGTGTGTCATCGGAAATTGCCTTTGTGTAAAAAAACCGGTAGGCCAGTTAATCCCGCATGTTATCGCCGGCTTCAATTTCTGGTTTAGGCTTTCCGTTGTACTTGTCGAACCAGTGCAACACGGCCGCTACCTTAGAAACTAAATTACTCGGGCTGGCTGCAATACCGTGGTAAGCATTGGGAATTCGCACCAGGGCTGCCGGTACTTTTCGCAGCTTTAAAGCGGTATAATACTGCTCCGATTCGGCCATGGGCGTACGTAAGTCCAGTTCCCCGGTTAGCAGCATGGTTGGAGTAGTAACATTGCCAACCAGCGAAATGGGGGAGTGGTCCATGTAGTAATCCTGGTGGTTCCAGGGATAACCCGGATGCCAGTGCTTGCTCCAGGATGCTGCTGCATCAGCGTATAGTACGTGAGTATACCAATTAATAACCGGTTTAGCTACTACAGCAGCCTTAAAACGGTCGGTTTTGCCCACAATCCATGATGATAACACACCGCCACCGCTGCCGCCGGTTACAAACAGGTTATCTTCATCGATGTAACCCTGGTCAATCACTGCATCCACACCCGACACCAGGTCGTCGTAGTCCTGGCTGGGGTAATTTTTATCGATCAGGTTTACAAATTCCTGTCCGTAACCCGTACTTCCCCGCGGGTTGGTATACAGCACCACGTAGCCAGCCGCAGCGTACAACTGCGCTTCCATGGTGAAGTTAAAGCCATACATGGCAAAAGGCCCTCCGTGAATTTCCAGTATTAGCGGGTATTTTTTGTTCGGGTTGAAGTTGGGAGGCTTAATAATCCAGCCCTGTATCTCCCGGTCGTCGTACGAAGAAGCATAGCGGATTTCTTCCACTTCACCCAGTTGCCGGAAGCTGAATAAGTCTTCGTTCAGGTTGGTGATGCGCCTTACCGACGTGCCTGCGCCCAGCCCCAGGTCGGAAGGGTGGTTCGTATTACCCAGCGTGAAAGCATAATTCCCGTTGGGGGCGATGGAATAATCGCCACTTACATAAGGGCGGCCCAGCGACAAACCCGATAGCTGATCGGTAAGATCAGTTACCTTACCGCGCATGTTTATTTCGGCCAGTTTTATTTTCCCATGATCGTTGTACTGGAAGTAAATGGTTTTCCCATTTTCATTCCAGTGGATGTTACTGATTTGGTGGGTAAATCCTTCAGAAACAAGTTCAGGCTGGCCATTGGGCAGGTCCATTACGTACAACCGATTGCGGTCCCACGACAGCCGCACATCCTCGTGGCTCAGGTAAGCCAGCTTACTTCCGTCGGGTGAAATAACCGGGCTGCCATCAGGGCCAAAGCGGTCGGTTAACTGGGTCAGTTCCCCGCCGGTTACCGGGATGCGGTAAATTTCTGTATCCTGTGGTTCGTGCTCGGCATCTTCGCGCAGGTTGGCACTGAAATACAGGTGCTTGCTGTCGGGCGACCAAACCGGAGTACGGATATTTTCTTTCTCGAAGGTAACTTGCCGCGGTGTTCCTCCTTCGGTAGAAATAACGTATAGCTGCCGGCTGCCATCGCGGGCGTAACCGTAACCATCGCCGCGGTAATCCAGCTTGGTGATGTATTTTGGGGCCGGGTTCCATTCTGCACCTTCCGGTTTTGAAGGTAGTTTAATTGGCGAAGGTTCTGGCTGAGGGGTGAACAACGTAAAGGCGATGAATTTTCCGTTAGGCGACCAAACAGGAGAACCTGGCGATTCGGTTAGGTTGGTAAGCTTGGTTTCCGCTCCGGAATTAAGCCAGCGAAGGTACAATTGAGTGGAGCCGTCTTTATTGGAACGATAAACAATACGTTGCTTATCGGGCGACCATACCGGGCTGTTATCGCTTTGGTTGCCGGTAGTAACCGGCAAATGCTCCGACCCGTCGAAATTCACCCTCCAGATGTTCGAGAGGTTTTTGTCGGTCATGATATCCTTGAAGTTACGGACGTACAGCACTTGGTTTCCGTCGGCTGAAAGGGTTGGGCTGGAAACGTATTCCAGGTCATAGATATCGGTAAGTTGTAATTTGTTTTCCTGTGCCCGTGCTAAATTAAGAGAGGAACAAAGCAGAAAAACCAGTGCAAGGTGCTTCATTGTGGTATTTTTTTTGATCAATTTAGCTGTTGCCCGAGCAATTCACAACTTTAATATACGAACTGTAAGCTGGAATGCTGAATACCGACGATTACTGGGAAGTACTGGACCTGCCAAAAGGGGCCAGCGAAAAAGAGATTAAGAACGCCTACCGGAAACTGGCTAAGCAGTTTCATCCCGACCGGAACAGCGACGAAAAGTCGCATGAGTATTTTATTCTCATTAACCAGGCTTATGACCATTTGCTGAATTACGAGCCCCCGTTAGTGGAAGAAGAAACTTACGAACCTTATCGGCCTCCGCGCAACCCCTACGAAGCCCGCAAACAGCAGGAGTGGGGAGAAACCCATTACCAGGAAGCTGCAAGAAAAAGAAATGCTGCAAAAGCCTACGCCCGCCGCATGGCCGAAGAGCGTAAGCAGTACCGCGAAGCCCTGATGCGCCTGTTACTGCAGGGGTTTAACTGGGTGGCAATGTGTATCCTGGTTTATAACCTGCTGGTAGTAGCCGATTACTTCCTTCCGCTGGGCAGCCAGCCCATGATTGTTAAAAAAGCCACGCGCATTGATCGGTCGGATAGCGACTATCTTTACGACCTGCAGCTGGACAACCGTTTTCTGCGGGTAAAATATCCGGACAAAGTAACCCGGCTGTACCGCGAGCGGGTGGTGGTAGGCAGTACATTGTTATTCAGTATTCCAATTAATGTAGAGTTGCTTACGGAAGAAGGCACCATTTTAATGGAAGAACATTTCAGTGCCTACCGGTTTTTCTGGGTACTGGTGCCGCTTTCCCTGATTACCATGTGGGGGTATTTCTTTTATTTCACCCATCCCGACAACCGGATGTCGTGCGCAGTAGTAATTGGTTTCCTTGCTTTTCTGCAGTGGGCGCTGGTTAACTTTTTTTAGC
>CAZIWJ010000084.1:0-8094 GCA_964542855.1 uncultured Roseivirgaceae bacterium | reverse complement strand
CTGGTTATTGCTTTACTATTTTTTCGGAAAGACTGGAAAAAGGTGTACTTAATTTTACTGGCCACTATGCTGGTAGACCTTGATCACCTGCTGGCCGACCCGGTTTTCCAGGCCAACCGTTGCAGCATTAATTTCCATCCGTTGCATACGTATTATGCCATGGTAGTTTATGCGATCATGCTGTTCTTTCGCAAGCCTTTTAATATCATCGGTATGGGCTTACTCTTCCACATGCTTACCGACTACATCGATTGTTTGATGATGGAATAGTTAAACAGAAATGTTTTTCTGAACCAGCATTCGGCTAATTGAATTATTCTGGAACTACGCGAACCACCATCCCTTTTCCCTCCAAAGCAATGTAAATATAGCCGTCGGGCGCCTGGTAAATATCACGCACGCGGCCAATGTTATCCATTAAAATTTCCCGTTCCACTATTTTATTGTTTTCAATATTGCAACGAACAATATAGTTGAACTTGAGCGAGCCTACCAGCAAATCGCCATTCCACTGTGGGTACAAGTTGCTGTTTACAAAAGCCATTCCACAAGGTGCAATAGAAGGATCCCAGTACGTTTCCGGTTGTTCCATGCCGGGGCGGGAGGTTTCTTCAGTAATTACGGTGCCATTATAGTTAATACCGTAGGTAATTACCGGCCAGCCGTAGTTTTTCCCTTTCTCAATCACGTTTACTTCATCGCCTCCGCGTGGGCCGTGTTCATGCTCCCAGATTTTACCGGTTTGCGGGTTCATGCGCAGGCCCTGCGGGTTGCGGTGCCCGTAAGAAAAAACGGCCTGCTTCGCTCCGTTTTTATCAGTGAAAGGGTTATCAGGAGGAATACTACCGTCATCGTTCAGCCGGTAAATTTTACCGCCGTCGCGGGTAATGTTCTGTGGGTTCTGATCTCGTGAACCCCGGTCTCCGATAGAAAAGTACAGGTATCCTTCCTCATCAAATGCAATCCGTCCCCCGTAATGATGCGATGTACCGGCATTTGGGGTAGCCTTATAAATCAGCTTTTCGCCGGTTAATTCCTCTCCCTGTAGCTTATATCGGGAAATGGCAGTGTTGGTTCCGCCGTTGCCTTCCGGGCTGGAGTAGGCCAGGAAAATCCAGTTATTATTTTCATAATCCGGGTGCAGCACTACGTCGAATAACCCTCCCTGTCCACGGGCTTTAATATTGGGCAGCCCACTTAACGGCACGTTGTCTTTTCCTGCTTCTACAAGGTATAACTCCCCGCTCCGCTCGGTTACCAGGAACCGGCCATCGGGCAGCTGTGCAATACCCCAGGGAATGCGGAAACCAGTAGCCAGGGTATCAATGCGGAAAGCCAGATCATCCGATTCATAGGATGGCTGAATATTAATTGCTGTGTCCTTTTCCATGGAAGAACAGGCAAAAGCAATAAAAAGAAAGAGGATAGGGTAGAAAAGACTTTTCATAGTTTTAAACGATTCTTCTACATTGTGCAACGAAAAGTGCGGGTAATTTACTATAATGTAGCCGGCAAATAAAACATATCCAAACCCGGAGTAAACCTCCGATAACCCTTTAAAACATGAAAAAGCAATTTTTGGCGCTGTTCGTACTGGCTGCGGTCACCTGGCCGGCTTTGGCACAAAACAGCATAATGGAAGAACTGAAAAAAGTGGCCATTGTAGATCAGAAAGTAATGATGCCAATGCGCGATGGTATACGCCTGGCTACTGATATTTACCGCCCGAAAACCAACGAACCCGTACCCATAATTTTTGTGCGTACCCCCTACAACTTCAATACCTGGCGCGACGGGGAAATGAGTACGCGTTACCTGCAAAGGGCTATGGAAGCGGTTAAAAGAGGCTATGCCTACGTAGTGCAGAACGAACGCGGTCGTTACTTTTCAGAAGGCGAGTGGGATATTCTGGGCGTTCCTCTCACCGATGGTTACGATGCATTTACCTGGATGAAAGACCAGGACTGGAGCAACGGTAAAATAGGTACGCTGGGATGCTCGTCTACTGCCGAATGGCAGATGGCAGTTGCTGCCCTCGATCACCCTTCGCACGCTGCCATGGTTCCGCAGGGATTCGGTGCCGGTGTAGGAAGAGTGGGCGATTTCTACGAACAGGGAAACTGGTACCGCGGAGGCGTGGAGCAGATGCTTTTCCACGTTTGGCTGTACGGCGTTCAGCACGATACCTTCCGTCCCCGGGTTCCGGAAGGAGCTACCCAGGCAGACCTGCAGCGGATTCAACGCTTTTACGACCTTGCCCCTGAAATGCCGAAAGTAGATTGGGAACAGGGGCTGAAAACCCTACCTCTTACTAACCTACTTTCCGTACATGATGGTGCCGAAGGAATTTTCAGCAAAATGATTACCCGTAAGCCAAACGACCCGGCCTGGTACGATGGGGGTTTATACCACGATGACATGGGATTTGGCGTACCCAGCTTCTGGTTTGTTTCCTGGTACGACGTAGCTACCAGCCCCAACCTGGCTTTGTTCAATCATGTTCGGAATAACATCGACGACCCCGAAGTTTCGGAAAACCAGTACCTGGTGATTGCACCTACCCTGCATTGCCGGTACACCCGGGCCACAGAAAATACAATTGTGGGAGAAAGAAACGTAGGCGATGCCCGGCTGAACTATGATGAAATGATTTACGACTGGTTCGACTACTGGTTAAAAGGTGCAGAAAATAACTTCCTGGAAGAAACCCCGCACGTGCAGTACTACACCATGGGCATGAACAAATGGCAATCTTCCGAAGTTTGGCCTCCGGCCGAAGCCCAGCCTACATCCTTTTACCTGAACAGCGGCGGAAGCGCAAACAGTTTATTTGGCGACGGCGAACTAACCATGAATCCCCCTAAAGAAGATAACCCCGATAGTTTTACCTACGATCCGATGAATCCGGTTCAGTCTTATGGAGGTGGAGTTTGCTGCACCGGCGGTGCCGTTGAAGGCGGAGCCTTCGATCAGTCGGAAATGGAAACCCGTAACGACATTCTGGTGTATACTTCCGAACCCCTGGAAGAAGGCGTTGAAGTAAGTGGGTTTATTGAAAGTAAATTGTTCGTTTCCAGCGATGTGAAAGATACCGATTTCACCATTAAACTCATCGACGTATACCCCGATGGCCGGGCTTATAACCTGGACGAAACCATTCAGCGTGCCCGCTTCAGGGAAGGATACGACAAAGAAGTAATGATGAAAGAAGGAGAAGTATATGAAATAGAAATGACGCCTTTATCGACCAGTAACTACTTTGAAAAAGGCCATCAAATCCGGATTGAGATTTCCAGTAGTAATTTTCCCCGCTTTGCTCGTAACCTAAATACAGGAGGTGATAATTACAACGAAACCAAGGCGGTAACAGCCCATAACAAGATCCACCATTCGGATCAGTACCCTTCTTACATTTCCCTGCCCATTATAGGGAAGAAAGTAAAGGTTAATTTTATGAAAACAGACCGATAGGAGGTTAGTTTTCTTTTCAATAAGTACTTAAAGGGAACGGTGAAGGCCGTTCCTTTTTTTAATCCGTTTGCAAAATAACCTATATGATGGTTTCAATAAACTTTCTATAATTAAACGCTATTTGTAGGCGAACTGGTTAGTTTCTTAATCAAGGTGTATCATTTGCCTGCTTTTATTAAACGTTCACATGATTTCAGTTAATAAAAACCAGTAAATGAAAAACATTCCCGATTATGCGCCCGTTGTTCATACTTTAATATAAAACTAAACGCTATACTTTTATGTCATTTGTTGGTAAGCAGTTTCCCAATATCACTGTAAATGCTATGAACGAGATGGGTGATACCATCCAGGTTAATGTACTCGACAAAGCCCGTAAGGAAGGTAAAAAGGTGCTGTTGTTCTGGTATCCTAAAGACTTCACTTTTGTGTGCCCTACAGAACTTCACGCTTTTGAAGAAGCCCTTCCCGAATTTGAAAAGCGGGATACTATTGTTATTGGTGCATCCTGCGATACCGCCGAGGTACACTTTGCCTGGCTAAACACGCCCAAAGACGACGGTGGTATAGAAGGGGTATCGTACGACATTCTGGCCGACAGCAATCGTAACCTGGCTAACGCACTGGGTATTCTCGATATCACTAACCATCGCTACGACGAAGAAAACGACGTGGAACTGGTAGATGGTGATAACGTTACTTACCGGGCTACGTACTTAATCGATGAAGAAGGCATTGTATATCACGAAGGAATTAATCACATGCCAGTAGGTCGCAAGGTTGAGGAATTTATCCGACTGGTAGACGCGTACTCACATTACCAGAAGAAAGGTGAGGTATGCCCCGCCAACTGGGAAGAAGGAACCGAAGCCATGGCAGAGTCACGCGAAGGTGTGGCGAATTACCTGAGCAACAAGTAATCTATTTAACTACAATATTTATTTACATGTTAGTAGAACTAGAACAAGATAACCTGAAGGAAATTGTAGATCGCGACGAAACGGTGTTCGTTCAGTATTCAGCCGGATGGTGCGGAAATTGTCGCATCATGAAGCCTAAGTTTAAGCGCTTTGCCAAAGATATGGACGGGGCTACTTTCGTAATCGTTGACGCAGAAAAGAATCCCAGTTCAAGGGCGATGGCAAAAGTTGATAACCTGCCAACCTTTGCTTCATTTAAAAATGGTGAGCTAGTAAAGCAGGTTCAGACCAATAAAACCGATGTACTTAAAGGAATGATTGATGAGGTTGCCGATAATTAAACACCTGAACTCATTTATTGAGGAAAATGATGTTGATTTTGTTCACGAAACAATTCAAACACTCGAAGCTCTCACTGAAGTTGATTTTTTGAAAGACGAAGAACTTGATGTTATTGGCGAGCTTTTGTCTAACCTCTACGGCGCCGTTGAAGTGCAGGAAGAAATTAAGTCCGGGGTAGCTCCAAAAGAAGCAATGAATAACTTCATGAAGCGAGTTATGGGATCAATAGACACGTAAGAACACTGATATCAATTCGTGTTCGTTCTTAATGTTAATAAAGGCTGGCATAAATTGTCGGCCTTTTTTTATGCTTTCCCCTGTTAACTCCTGCTACCCTAACTGGCTTTAAACATTTGGTATTGTAAATTTGTATGTGTTCCAGTACTCAACCAAACCATATCAAATGACTTTCGCCAGATTATTCATCCTACTTGTTATTGTCTCAGTCTCTGCCCAGGCTCAATACGATCCTTCTCTGCTGAGTATTGACCGCTTGTATTC
Organism: uncultured Roseivirgaceae bacterium; assembly: GCA_964542855.1. Lineage (GTDB taxonomy): Bacteria > Bacteroidota > Bacteroidia > Cytophagales > Cyclobacteriaceae > CAZIWJ01. Next base: position 2,860 of record CAZIWJ010000084.1, on the reverse strand, counting down.
CGGTGAGTTCAACCTGCAAAGAGTACCCCCCATTCAGTGGTTGGACGGAGGAAATAGTTATACTGTTTTGGAACGAAACGGTCCGGGCGAAAATATTGTAAAATACGCTACTGCTACCCAGCAAAAAGAGGTGTTGGTAGAAGCCTCTGAGCTTATTCCGGAGGGAAGCCAGGTTCCGCTGGAAATTGAAGATTATACTTTTTCGGAAAACCTGGATAAAGTAATCATTTTCACCAATACCAAACGGGTATGGAGAAGCAATACCAAAGGCGATTACTGGTTATACAACCTTTCAACCGGCAAGCTTCGCCAGATTGGTGCCAACCGGCCTGCCCAATCGCTGATGTTTACCAAATTTTCTCCTGATGAACAGTCAGTGGCTTATGTAAGCGAGTTTAACCTGTACCTGGAACAGTTGAATACCGGTACGGTTTTCCAGCTTACTTCCGACGGTACGGAAGATATTATTAATGGAACGTTCGACTGGGCCTACGAAGAAGAGTTTGGCTGCAGAGATGGCTTTCGCTGGAGCCCCGATGGTTCAAGGCTGGCCTACTGGCAGGTAGATGCCTCGGAAGTTAGTGACTTCTACATGATTAATACTACTGATTCGGTATACGCGCAGATTATCCCGGTGCAGTACCCGAAAGTAGGTCGCGATCCTTCCCCGGCCCGGATAGGAGTCGTTGATATTAATAATGGCAACACAACCTGGATAAATATTCCCAGAATGCCCGCTATCGACGGGAAAGAGCAACACTATTTACCGCGGGTTCAATGGATTGGCAATAAACTACTGGTTCGTCAGCTTAACCGGAAACAAAATACCCTTCGGCTTTGGATCTGCGATCCAGAAACCGGAAAAGCGACCAAACTTTACGAAGAGAAAAATAACTCCTGGATTGATGTTGACGTTCGCGACGCAGCCCGCTCGTCCAGGGGAGCCATGGCCGATTACCTGACCCTGAACAACGAAAAATCCATACTGCTGATAAGCGAAAAAGAAGGTTGGCGAAACCTGTACGAATTTCCTTTGAACGGAAAGCCGGAAACGCTGATTACACCAGGAGATTATGATGTTTGCCAGTATTATAGCGTGGCAGGTAACCAGGTGTACATCAACGCCAGCCCCGACGATCCTTCTCGCCGTTACCTGTATACCATTAATGTGAAAGGAAAAGGAAAGATGAAACGCCTTACCCCGGAAGAATACACTGGGTTTAATAATTATAATATATCTCCCAACGGTAAATTTGCCATTCATACCTATTCTACCCTGCACCAGGCACCGGTTACTTCGTTGATCAGCTTACCCGACCATAAAATGATAACTGTTATTGCCGGTAACAAAACCTTCCGCGATAAGCTAAAAGCGCTACGGCAACCGGAAACCGAATTCTTTTCGGTAACCACTGCCGATAATGTGGAAATGCACGGTTGGGTAATGAAGCCGCTTGACTTCGACCCTTCTAAAAAATACCCGGTGCTGTTTTACGTATATACTGAGCCGGCCAGTCAAACCAGCGTAGACCGGTTCGGTAGCCGAAACCTTTGGCACCTAATGATGGCCCAGATGGGATACGTGGTAGTAACCCTTGATAACCGGGGAACGCCTTCGCCCAAAGGAACCGAATGGAGAAAAACTATTTACCGGAATATTGGCCAGCTCAATATTCACGACCAGGCTATGGCAGCTAAAGAAGTACTTAAATGGGAATACACCGATACTGACCGGGTAGCGGTGTGGGGCTGGAGTGGTGGTGGTTCAGCTACCCTTAACTTACTGTTCCAGTACCCGGAGATTTACCAAACGGGCGTATCGATAGCCGCTTTAACCAATTTACTTACCTACGATAACATTTACGAGGAACGTTACATGGGGCTGCCGCAGGAAAACCTGGATGATTACACCCAAGGATCGCCCATTACCCATGCCGAAAACCTGGAAGGAAACTTACTGTACATTCATGGTACCGGCGATGATAACGTTCACTATCAGAACGGAGAGATGTTAATTGACGAATTAATTCGTTTAAACAAACAATTTACCTTTATGAGTTACCCTAATCGCTCGCACGGTATCTACGAAGGAAGGAACACCCGCCGACACCTGTTTACTCTCATAACAAACTATTTGCTGGAAAACTGTGGCCCAGGGCCTCGTGAAAACCCTGGTCGGTAAACCGTCGCCAATTACAGTTGAACTACCGGGAAAAAGGTAAAAACCTGTTATTTTATGCAAAAAAGATACATTTCATAAAATGGTATACACTGCTTTGTGGCAAACATTTTGTACCTGGAAATAATAGTAATTACACGCAACGAGATAAGTTAATTTACTTACGTGGTAAGTAGTGAGGGTACAAGTAACTCTGTTTTGCGTTGTAATTACTCATTAATGTAATTAACAATTCATTCATTTTTAACCACAAATATCATGATTGCCGAATCTAGTGTAGGAAACTTAGTTAAGGAAGAAAGCTACCTTAAGGTGTACCACAACAAGGAGAATAACATTATCACTGCCCAATGGATTGGTTTCCTGAAGCCAGAAGATGTAAGAGAAGGTTGTGAGTATATCGACCAACAGATCAGAAAACACAATATCACCAATCATATCAGCGACCAGCGCAAACTGAAAATTCTTTCAAAAGATGTTCAGGAATACCTGGTAGGAGAGTGCTTCCCGATGTGGGGCCAGTCCGGATTGAAGAAAATTGCCATATTTGTTTCCAGCGATTTATTTGCCAAGGTTTCCGTAGACAAGGTTAACCAGAATGCCATTGAAAAGGCAGGCTTTATCACTTTCGGTACCTTCGACAAGCACGAAGACTGTGTTCAGTGGCTTTCTGAATAAAAA
>CAZIWJ010000083.1:0-13014 GCA_964542855.1 uncultured Roseivirgaceae bacterium | reverse complement strand
ACCCTTTTTTATGGTTAAAAATGCTGAAAGCACTGCCTTTGGTTAGGTTGAAGCGGGTTTAAACACGAAATGTATTTCGCAACAGCCAGTATTACCAGTACTGTTACAGGCTGGCCACATGCCAACTATCACAAATGATTACCGACTGTAAACTCATATCGACCAGTTGTAAATTCAACGTCGATTTCTAAACCAGATCCGGTTATACTGCAAATAAAAAATGCAGGAAGCTTTTCTCCACCACGTTTGGAAATTACAATATTTCAATAAACATCAGCTAAAAACAATAAAAGGAGAAGCGGTTAACGTAATAAAACCAGGAATACTGAATACGGATGCCGGACCAGATTTTAATCATGCTGTTATAAAAATAGGCAACATGACCTGGCACGGAACGGTTGAAATACACGTGAAAGCCTCAGACTGGTATAAGCACAACCATTCGAAAGATCCATGTTACGAAGGTGTAATTCTCCATGTGGTATGGGATGCCGATAAAGAAGTGCTAAATGCTGACCAGAGTCCGATACCGACACTTTCGCTCCATAACAGGCTACTTCCGGGCGTTTATCAGCAATATGTTTTCCTGAAAGAACAGCAACTGAATAATGACTTTGCCTGCAAGTTCCAGTTGCATCGTGTTGAACCTTTGCAGTTCCAGGAAATGTGGGATCAGGCCCTCTTTGAAAGATTAAACCGTAAATCTTCCGACATACTGAAAGCTGCAAGAAACCTGGAGGCTTCATGGGATGAATTACTTTACCGCACCCTTGCCAAAACCATGGGGTTACCGGTTAACGCTGATCCTTTTCAACAACTTGCTGAAGGAATATCCTTACAGCTATTGCAAAGGTATAAGGTTGATACAACCATGCTGGAAGCCTTGTTATTTGGCTATTCCGGTCTTCTGGAAGCGACTGAACCTGATAATTATGTGGAAGAGTTAAAAAAGCACTGGATTCATTTACAGCATAAACACCAGTTGCAAAACACAATGCGTCATAGCCAATGGAAGTTTCTGAGATTAAGACCAGCTAATTTTCCGGTATTAAGAATTGCACAGTTAGCTGCATTAATTCAGCGGAGTGCTGGCTTGTTTGGTAAAGTGAGAGATTCCGATAACCTTGAGGAAATTATGAACGACCTAACCGTAGAGCAATCACCTTACTGGCAAAAACACTTTCATTTCAACCAACCTGCGTCAGGGCGGGTACCGCAACTGGGAATACAGACTATTACCCTGCTGGTTATTAATGCTATCGTGCCAGTGTTGGTAGCTTATAGCCAGTGGATTGACGATCAAAGGTACCTTGACAAGGCCTTGTTCTTCCTGGAACAGCTTAAACCTGAAAATAATAAAATAATAAGACGCTGGAAAAAGGTGGGTGTTCAGGCACGGAATGCAATGGATTCGCAGGGGATGCTGGAAACTTACAAGAACTACTGTACCAAAGGTAAATGTCTCGACTGCCGGATAGGGAGTACGCTGATAAAACCCGATGATACAATTAAGAATCGTTCCCGGTAACTTGTTTAACCAGTTTATTGGCAAAAAAGAAACTTTTTAATTCAGGAACATCTGTTTTCATGATGTTATCCTGGTTGCCTTCCCATACTTTTTCTCCCTTGTGAAGAAACAATACGTGTTGCCCTATGCCCAGCACCGAGTTCATGTCGTGGGTTACCACGATGGTTGTGGTATTGAGTTCTTCAGTAATATTCTGGATAAGCTCATCGATAACAATACTGGTTTGCGGGTCGAGGCCTGAGTTAGGTTCATCACAAAACAGATATCTTGCATCATTAACAATTGCACGGGCAATACCCACCCTTTTCTTCATGCCTCCACTGAGTTCAGAAGGCATCTGGTGAGCAACATTGGGCAAATCTACCTGTTCAAGACACTTGTTTACCCGTTCCTCTTTTTCATCTTCAGGCATGGTAGTAAGGATATCGAGGGGGAAGCGAACATTTTCGCCAACAGTCATTGAATCGAATAATGCCACTCCCTGGAACAGCATACCGATCTCTCTGCGAATATCCGTTTTCAGTTCCTTATTGGCATTGGTGAAATCGCGCTTGTCGTAAAAAACAGAACCTTCATCGGGTTGAATGAGCCCAACGATGCACTTCAGGAGTACGGATTTTCCCGTACCACTTGCGCCAATAATCAGGTTAGTTTTACCCTGGTAAAACTCCCCACTAATAGACTTGAGTACTTCTGTGGAACCGAATTTTTTAGAAATATTTTCAATTTCAATCATGAATGAAGTGGTCTTTCAACAGGAACGTTAATTTAAATTAACAGTTGTGCAAGCAGGTAATCAGCAACGAGAATAGCTATACAGCAGTTAGTTACCGCCGTTGTACTGGACTCACCTACTTCCAGGGCCCCTCCCCGGGTGTAAAACCCTTTAAAAGCTGCAATAGTAGATACCAGAAAGGCAAACACCACGCCTTTAATAATTGCCATAATTAAATTAGACTGATTAAACTCAGAGCGAATTCCATAAATATAGTCTTCGGGAGTTAAAACACCCGATAGCGTTCCGGCTAAATAACCGCCGTATAACGACAAAAAACCAGCGATAATAACCAGGGAAGGAAACATGATGAGCGAAGCAATTAGTTTGGGTAATACCAGGTAAGACGACGCATTGATCCCCATTACTTCAAGGGCATCGATTTGTTCAGTAATGCGCATCGTACCCAGGCTCCCGGCTATGTTCGACCCTACTTTCCCCGCCAGTACAATAGAGGTAAGGGTAGGAGCCAGCTCGAGAATTACCATGTCGCGAACCACCAGGCTAATAACGTAATCGGGAATGAACGCACTCACCAGGTTATCGGCGGTTTGAATGGTGGTTACTGCACCCAAAAATATCGATACAATGGCCACGAGGGTTATTGAACTAACTCCTATCAGCACTGCTTCCTCAAATATTCGTTTTACGTAAATTTTAAAGGTTTCCATGCTGGTGAAAAATGAATATAAAAACAATATATATTCACCAAATGCACGCAAAGGTTTAAGAAGTGGCATATGAATCGTTTAATATCTTTTGATTATGGTTTTCGTAAACTTAATTGTTAATTTAAAATTACTTTTTTTAAATCATGCAACAACTTGCTGTAATTACCGGGTCAAGTAAAGGTATTGGAAGGGCTCTGGCCTTCAAATTTGCTTCCTGCGGCTTTTCCATTGTTCTCAATGCCCGTAATGAAAAGAACCTCACTCGTTTGGCTAACGAAATTACCACTGCTTACCCAAACATACGAGTACATTTCCGACCAACCGACGTTTCTGATGAAAAAGATGTAAAAGATTTTGCCTCATTTATCCAGGCGATTAATAAACCGGTAGAAGTATTAATTAATAATGCTGGTATTTTTCTTCCGGGCACTATTCATGAAGAAGCAGAAGGAAACCTGGAGCAAATGATGAATACAAACCTTTATTCCGCTTACCACCTGAGCCGGGCGCTTATTCCAGGCATGAAAAAACGGAAAGATGGGCACATTTTTAATGTTTGCTCAACTGCCAGTTTAGGGGCTTATACCAATGGTGGTTCTTATTCTATTACTAAATTTGCCATGTTGGGAATGAGTAAAAACCTGCGCGAAGAGTTAAAAGGGTTTAATATTCGGGTTACCTCTGTAATGCCGGGAGCAACCTACACGGCTAGTTGGGAAGGGGCCGACATACCGGAAGAACGATTAATGAAAGCTTCCGACGTGGCCGAAACGATTTACAACGCTTATGCGCTTTCTAAAACCAGCGTGGTGGAAGAATTGGTTATGCGCCCTCAATTAGGAGATTTAGGTTAACTTTTTCTAACATTATTCTTTTAGCTACAGTTTGCTTTAAAAAAACAACCTGAATAAATATATGCATCCGGCCGATCAAATCAATCATATTAAAAGTTACTGCAACAGCCTAACTTCATATTCCAGAAGAAAAACCAGGGAAGTTTTTATCGGTGATATTCCGCTCGGTGGCGACAACCCAATCCGGGTTCAGTCCATGACTACGGTAGATACCATGGATACCATGGGCTCTGTAGAACAAACCATAAAAATGGTTGATGCCGGTTGTGAGTACGTGCGCATTACCGCCCCCAGTAAAAAAGACGCGGAGAACCTGGGCGTTATTAAAAAAGAACTGCTGAAAAGGGGGTATACAGTACCCCTTATTGCAGATATCCACTTCACCCCGAATGCTGCTGAAATTGCTGCCCGCCACGTAGAAAAAGTCCGGGTTAATCCGGGGAATTATGCCGATAAGAAAAAATTTGAGACGATTTCTTATACCGACGATACGTATCATGATGAACTGGAAAGAATCCGGGAACGATTCTCGCCCCTGGTAAAGATCTGCAAGGAAGAAGGAACAGCCATGCGGATTGGTACCAATCACGGATCCCTGTCTGACCGCATCATGAGCCGATACGGCGATACACCCCTGGGGATGGTAGAATCAGCACTGGAATTTCTCCGGATTTGTGAGGACCTGGAGTACTACGATATTGTGCTATCCATGAAAGCCAGTAATACGCAAATTATGGTGCAGGCTTACCGACTCCTGGTTCATAAACTGCATGAAGAAGGATTACAACCTTACCCGCTGCACCTCGGGGTAACAGAAGCCGGTGATGGCGAAGATGGCCGGGTAAAATCGGCCGTGGGCATCGGAACCCTGCTGGAAGATGGCCTGGGAGATACGGTAAGGGTTTCGTTAACTGAAGAGCCGGAATTTGAGGCTCCGGTTGCCCAGGCACTGGTTGACCGCTACGATGATCGTACCGGTCATGCTCCCATTGTACCAGTTGAAAAGCTTCCGGCTAATTACGATCCTTTTTCATACACCCGCAGAAAATCTCGTGAGGTAGAAAATATTGGCGGAGACCACGTTCCCCGGGTGATTACCGACGTAAGCCGGCTGAACGACTGGGAGTACAAAGATTTTAAAAATATAGGCCATTTTTATTTGCCTGAACCCGATAAATGGACAATGAACGACACAGGTTGTGATTTCATTTATTCAGGCAGCAACCCGGTTCCTTTTATGTTACCGAATGGTTTAAAGGAAATCAGAGACTATAACGTGTGGCTAGAAAGTGAGGATAAAGTTAATAATATTCCCATGATTTTAGCTAAGGAGTTCATTTCAGGTGCATCCCTGCACCCATCGCTGAACTTCATAAAAGCTACTATTAATGATATTACTCCCGGGTTCATCGACCTGCTGAGGGAAACGGAATCTGCTGTGCTGGTTCTCGATACTGATAATAAACATGCCATGCCGGAACAGCGAAGGGTTTTCCTTATGCTGGAAGAGCAGGGACTGGATACTCCGGTAATTGTGATGCGACGATATGAATTGCTGCCCGACGATAAACTAATGTTACATGCCGCTACTGATGTAGGTGGCTTATTAATTGATGGTTTTGGTGACGGTATATTGTTAGGCATGGAAAAAATAAGCGGCAAAACCCGTGAGGAGTACCTGAACCTGATTGAACGAAATAACAGTATATCATTTAATATACTTCAGGCTGCCCGCACCCGGATGTCTAAAACAGAATACATCTCCTGCCCCTCTTGTGGTCGTACGCTCTTTGATTTACAGGAAACTACCGCTATGATTCGCCGCCGTACCGACCATTTGAAGGGAGTTAAAATCGGCATCATGGGCTGTATTGTAAATGGCCCCGGCGAAATGGCAGATGCCGATTACGGCTACGTGGGTTCTGGCAAAGGGAAAATTACCCTTTATCGCGGTCAGGATGTTGTAAAACGCAACGTGCCTACTGAACATGCTGTAGACGAACTAATTGAAATTATCCGTGAAGACGGGAATTGGATTGAGGCTGAACAAGTTGAGTTTAACTAATAATTAAGAATGGAACAGAAGAACGAAGAAAAGAAAGGTACCAAATTCTGGTTTGATTTTGGTGAGGTACTGGGCTACTATTTCCGCAAAAAAGACCCCAAAAGTAAATCAAACGTCAACCTTCGCATGATGCATGGTATTAATAAAATATCCATTGTCATGTTTTTAATTGCCCTGGTTGTTATCATTGTTCGGATTATTGTACGGGCTTAGCAGCCTGGCTGAATTAATGAACAGATTGAGTGTTTAACCTCCTGATTGTTTATTTTTTGCAGTCATGAACATTGAAACGTACCGGAATTACTGTCTGCCTGGCGCCATCGAAAATATTCCCTTCGATGATCAGATACTGGCTTATAAAGTGGGGGTAAAATATTTACGCTTACCAACGTTGATGATTTGCCAGTATTAATGTCAAATGCAACCCCGAGTGGGCAGGGGAACAATACCACGAAATTATTCCGGGGTACCACATGAATAAAAAGCATTGGAATACCGTTAGTACGATCGGATAATTAACTGATCGTTTTGTAAAAGAGTTAGTAGATCATTCATACGAACTGGTTTACCAATCACTACCCGGGAAAACGAGGGGAAGCATCCGATAACAGCTATTCGTTTTCCTTAGCCACCAGGAAAAACCTATCTTCTCCTGTGTCCTGGTGTATCGCCATAAATATATACCCTTCTTCCAGGTACGCATTAATACCGGCCAGTTTGCTGGTATAGCGCAATGCGGGATTCACCTCACAAGCGATTACCGAATAAAAGGAAGAAATTAAACGATATAGCCAGATAGTAATAAACCATTTTACAGGTTTTGATTTAATACATTCTTGAGGGGCTGAAATTAAAATTAAACTGGATTATCATTTTAGAAGATAGTAAACTCGCTGCAAAAAAAATGCGAGTATTTTGGTTTGCCCTGTTAATGGCATTAGTTACGTGCTCCTCACCTCAACCCAAAGAACAGCAAATGCCCCGTTCCTACGAAAAATTAAAATATCTTGCCCTGGGCGATTCGTATACCATAGGGGAATCGGTTCCGAAAAAAGCAAGATGGCCAGTTCAACTGGCCGATTCGCTGGGCATTAAAGAAGTAACTATTATAGCTGAAACCGGTTGGACTACCGATGAACTAGACAGTGCAATAAAGGCCGAGGAAAAGTCTTTGGCCCCCCCATACGACCTCGTGTCGCTTCTCATTGGGGTGAATAACCAGTACCGGGAATATAATTTCAGCCAGTTTAAAATAGAATATCCTAAACTGTTAAAAAAGGCCATTTCATTAGCGGGCAATAATCCTCGTAACGTGTTTGTGCTTAGCATACCCGACTATGGAGTAACCCCATTTGCCAAAGATAAAAATCCGGAAAAAATAGCCGGGGAAATAAACCGGTACAACGCAACCAAAAAGAAAATAACAAAATCTTTCGGGGTGCCTTTTTACGACATCACTCGTATTTCTAAAAAGGCAGCGCACGATTCGTCACTGGTTGCAGAAGACCAACTGCACCCATCGGAAATAATGTACAGTGAGTGGGTAAAATTGATTGAAAAGCAGATGAAAGAAGGATCTACTAGATAAACCAGGATTTTTAAGGGCTATTCGTTCTTTATCGCTGCTTTTTGGTTAATATTTACAAAAAAATTGAACCAATTCGTAAAAAAATGTTGAAATACAAAACATTATTCCCGGTTAATTCGATTATATGTTGTATTGTAGATATACACCCGTAAAATTTTTTACAGATTTCAAGGAACACTCCATTTTCCACACTACCGTAAAGCTTTATTTTTCCTTGATTCAGTAGAAGGAGGACATACGAAAGTATGTTCTTCTTTTTTAAACTCCCCTGCCAGTTGGATACTGCCAAATTAAAAGAAAAGCTTTACGTGATCATACAGCAGTCTGATACGCCTAAAGGAAAGCTCTTCGATGTCATCCTACTAATAGCTATTGTTTTCAGCGTACTTTCTGTTATGTTGGAATCTGTTGCCGCAATCGGGAATGAGATACCACAGATATTTTTTTACGTTGAACTGGGATTTACTGTCGTATTCACCATTGAATATGCCCTTAGAATTTACAGTGCGCCAGTTAGAAAAAAATATGTATTAAGTTTTTACGGCATTATCGACCTGGTTTCAATTTTGCCTTCCTTCCTAATTTTTTTTATTAGCGGAACCAAATACGTATTAATTATCCGTAGCCTTCGGTTGTTAAGGGTGTTCCGGGTGCTAAAACTTACCCAATTCCTCGGGGAAGCCAGAATACTGGAGCGGGCAATCAGGCAGAGCATTGCTAAAATTACTGTGTTTATTGGGGTGATAATTGTTCTTACCTTCATTATTGGGGCGTTAATGTACCTCGTTGAAGGCCCAGAACATGGTTTCAAAAATATTCCTGTTAGCATCTACTGGGCAATTGTTACACTCACTACGGTTGGATATGGCGACATTGCACCATCAACCATTCCCGGCCGCATGATTGCATCTATCGTTATGATACTGGGGTATGGTATTATTGCTGTACCAACAGGGATAGTTTCGGTAGAAATCGCCAAAGCTGAGAAAGTACGTTACAACACAGATCCTGTAAGAGAAGACCCATATTGCACTAATATTCCTACAAAGGGAAAAATATCGCCCAAACCTTATATCTGGAAAAGTGCTTCCAGGTCTGGAAACCGCCGCACATCCTAGCGTTTACATGGCTTCTTCAGCATTTTACCGTAAAAAATTTGGCATTAGATTATCTTTTAGCTTATCATTTAAACTAAAGGTAAACTGAAATCCTTGTTTCTGCATTATTTTTGGAACGAGTAGGGTATGACTTTTTTTCCTTCTTTTTTGTATCGGACATAAAGTCATATTTGTTCATTGCTTTTAACCAACTGCAACATACTAATCTTCATTTATGAAGGTTAATATATTGATACTAATGTTCAGACGGCCACTACATATCGTTTTGCTTTGCTTGATAATGGTTTCCTGTAAACCTATGATATGCCCTGCTTTCCAGAGCTCATTTATCCTTGATGACAGTGTACGACAGGTCATGTTTTCCCCTTTCAACCCAGACAGTATTCCCAAGCCGGTTAATGGTCACCTGGTCGATAAAAAACAATGGGGAATTGTAGTCACCATGTCGAACGCAGAAAAAGAATCTTCTTTTCGCACGGTTGATATGGAAACGGTTTTTCCTCCCGAAACCCCGAACGACAGCATCCAGACCAGTGCTACCAGCCCGAATGCAGTACCTCCTTTGTTACCACAGGATTCTTTGGTGAACAACTAAACAACCACGTTTACAATCCGATTAGGAACAACAATAACTTTTTTCGGTGATTTATCCTGCAACCACTTTTTAACGGTTACATTATTCAGTACCTGTTTTTCTATCGTAGCCTTATCCATATCTACCGGGAAAGATATTTTGGTTCTTACTTTACCATTAACCGAAACCGGGTATTCGAACGAACTCTCCTGCAGGTATTTTTCTTCGTAAGCCGGAAACCGGGCGTTTACTATACTTTCCTTATTTCCTAAAGCCAGCCACAGCTCCTCGCAGATGTGAGGGGCATAGGGCGATATGATAATACAGAGAGGTTCCAGTACACTTTTTGAATGGCATTTTTCACTTTGCAGTTCGTTAACACAAATCATAAACGCACTAACAGAAGTATTAAAAGAGTACTGGTCGATATCTTCCTGCGCTTTTTTAATGGTTTTGTTGATGGTTTTTAAAGCAGCTTCGGAAGGCTTACGGTCATTCACCATCCAGTTTCCATCTTCATCGTAAAACAGCCGCCAGAACTTCCTCAAAAATTTGAACACCCCGTCAATACCCTGGGTATTCCAGGGCTTTGACTGCTCGAGGGGGCCAAGGAACATTTCGTACATGCGCAGCGTGTCGGCACCGTATTCGTTTACCACATCGTCCGGGTTAACTACATTATAGAGGCGTTTCGACATTTTTTCTACCTCGGTACCACAAACGAATACATCCCCTTCCATGATAAATTCCGCGTTGTGCAGATCATCTCTCCAGTTTCGGAATGCGTTTAGGTTGAGATGGTTTTTTTCGTTTACCATACTGATATCAACGTGCATGGGAGAGGTGTTGTATTCTTTTCTCAGGTTGTAAGACACAAACTGAGATGTTCCTTTCACCCGGTAGGCAATAGCCGACTGCCCCTGGATCATGCCCTGGTTAATCAGTTTTTGGTAAGGTTCATCCGTGTTCACCCGGCCAATATCGTATAAAAACTTGGTCCAGAAACGGGAGTACAACAAATGGCCGGTAGCGTGTTCAGTTCCGCCAATGTAGAGGTCTACACTTTGCCAGTACTCCTGGGCTTCTTTCGAAAACGGCTCTTCGGTATTTTCGGGGTCCATGTAACGAAAATGATACCAGCTAGATCCGGCCCAGCCTGGCATGGTGGTTAGTTCATATTCGTAACGGCCGTTGTATTTCCATTCTTTTGCCCGGGCCAAAGGAGGTTCACCTTCTTCAGTAGGCTTGTACTCGTTTACGGCCGGGAGTTTCAGCGGAAGTTCTGCAGTTGGTATTAGCTGGGGAATATTATCTTTAAAGTATACCGGCACCGGTTCGCCCCAATAGCGTTGACGGCTAAAAACAGCATCCCTGATCCGGTAATTTACTTTTTGCCTACCCGTGCCATCTGCTTCTACTTTAGCAATAACCGCCTGGATGGCTTCGGTTGATTCCATGCCGTTCATAAACCCGGAATTGATCATTTTACCGTGCTTCTTTGATGTGGGATCATCCATTTTTTCCGTACCCTCAATGACACAACGAATCGGTAAATTAAAATGAGAGGCAAAGCGGAAATCCCGGTCATCGGATGAGGGCACCGCCATCACCACCCCGGTACCGTACCCGGCCAGTACGTAATCGGCAACCCAGAGTGGAATTTCTTCCCCGTTAATTGGATTCACCACGTAAGAACCGGTAAATACACCGGAAACAGACTTTACATCAGCCATCCGTTCGCGTTCCGACCGGTTACTGGCCGATTCCGCGTAGTCCTGTACTGCTGCTTCCTGTTCTGAAGTAGTGAGTTTACTGATCAGTTCATGTTCAGGAGCCAGTACCACGTAAGTAACTCCGTAAATGGTATCCGGGCGTGTGGTAAACGCAGTAAGGGTAATATTTTGGCCTTTAACCCGGAAATTGAGTTCACAACCGTACGATTTGCCAATCCAGTTGCGTTGCATTTCCTTAAGGGCATCGCTCCAGTCTACCCGTTCCAGTCCTTCCAGTAAACGATCGGCATAGGCGGTAATGCGCATCATCCACTGCTTCATTTTTTTGCGTTCTACCGGGTAACCGCCCCTTTCTGAAAATCCGTCTTTTACTTCGTCATTAGCCAGTACCGTTCCAAGGGTGGGGCACCAGTTCACGGTTGTATCGGCCAGATAGGTTAACCGATAATTCAGTAAAATTTCCTGCTTTCTCTTTTCGGAGAATTGTTTCCAATCTTGTGCTGTAAATGGCGGGGTTTCTTCATCGCAAACGGCCTGTACATTTGCATTACCCTTTTTTTCAAAAACTGAGATTAAATTCTCAATGGGTTCGGCCCGATTGCTTTCCCGGTTATACCAGTGCTCGAACAGGCGGGAAAATATCCATTGGGTCCACTTGTAAAAATTAGGGCTGCTGGTTTGCACCTCCCGGTTCCAGTCGTAGGAAAACCCCATATTTTTAAGCTGCTCTTTGTACCGGTTAATGTTCTGTTCCGTAGTAATAGCCGGGTGCTGACCGGTTTGAATGGCATATTGCTCGGCCGGTAACCCGAATGAATCGAAACCCATGGGGTGCAGCACGTTAAATCCTTTCAGCCGTTTGTAACGAGCCACCACATCCGAGGCGATGTACCCCAACGGATGCCCCACGTGCAGGCCTGCCCCGGATGGATAAGGGAACATGTCGAGCACATAATATTTAGGTTTTGTGCTATTATTGGTAACACGATAAGTATCATTCTCTTCCCAGAAGCGCTGCCACTTCTTTTCTATTTCCTGAAAGTTATACTCTGCCATACAGATTCATAGGTTTTGTGCGGTAAAGTTATGATTTCTGATAATTTTTAGCCTGTTATTCTGAAGAATTCCCGGTTAAAGGGAAAGGAAGTTATTGAGGTAACCTATTTTTCCAGTATGGTTCCAGGATTAAACTGCTTCCAGGTAAACCAAAATGTTTTTTCCGTTACCAGTGGATCAAGTTGTGTACCAATGTCGGGGCCAGTTACTACCCTGCCGGTAAAGCTGATTTGGTTGCCCAGGGTATCGGCTAAAATAACCGGTAATTCATCGGCCACCGTCGTATAAGATGACGCAGGAAGGCCGGAGAGTTGAAAGGCAGCATACAGTTGACGTGCACCGGAGGCATAAAACAGCACAGGTACATTTTGTATTGTGTCGAGAATTACTTCCGCCGAACTACTTAAATTGTCGGCAACGTAAGCCTTGCTGCTTGTTCCAGTGCTTAATCCTACAACTTGTATTTTGGGAGGAAGCAGGGTATCGGCAAACGTAGAAGGATAAAAAAAGTAATCAGCGTTGCGGTAGTTTCCATAAGGATACCGGTTATAGTTCCGGTTGTAGCCAGTTTCGCTGGTAATTACTTCAGTATCGGGATACAGCGATTGCCAGGTATCCCAGCGGGTTTTCAGGAACGAAAAAGGAGTTAATTCACTGCCCAGTTTTTCACCGTTAACGGCCTGCCCGGTATACTGCAACCAGTTAGTGTTGGTTTGGGTATCGTAAAAAACCAGGTTTTGCCTGTAAACCAGGCCTGCATGGCCAAATTGTGTACCGGATGCCCGGGCATACACCCGGGATATACCGGAAAGCGGACTGTGGGTTACGGTGAAATGAGTGCCGTTTAAAGAATCATTGATAATTTCGTGCCAGTTTAATATAATTTCGGGGTAGGCGAGGGGGGTATCATTAATAAGTATACCGATTACCGAATCTTCATCATTGAGGTATTCAGCCTGTACCGGCCGAATTTTACGGGGAAAGTTCAGTACAGGAATACCATTTTTGCCTGAACCGGTATCTGTAACTTCATCGATGGGAATAAGCCAATC
>CAZIWJ010000082.1:0-13108 GCA_964542855.1 uncultured Roseivirgaceae bacterium | reverse complement strand
GGTGAACTGTATTACTGCCTCCGTGTGCGCATAGGCGTTCAGCACTTCCTGGATTTCTATAGTATGCCGGTGTTTCTTTAGGCCGTAAGCCTTAAAGTTATCGTTAACATTCGGGAAATGGGTTACTTCTTTCGGCTTGGCCCCGGCCCCGGTTACCCCGGTTTTAGAATCGACCAGGATTGGCTTTTGGTGAATAATTCCTTTGTTCATCAACGGGGCAATACCCAGGATAGCGGTAGTTGGAAAGCAGCCGGGGTTAGCCACAAGCCTGGATTCGGTGATTCGTTCCCTGAATAATTCCGGGATACCAAATGCAGCCTGATCAAAGCCTTCCCGGTACGTATGTTCTTTCTTGTACCATTCTTCGTACGTATCCGGGCTTTGCAGGCGAAAATCGCCCGATAGATCTACAATTTTAAACGGCTTGTCCCGGAATTTTTTCACGTACTCCATCGACACCCCATGAGGCAGAGCCAGGAATACCAGGTCGAGGTCGTAATCATCAATGGCATCTGCCGGTTGGAGTATCGTATCATTAATACCGGTAAACTGCGGATGGATATCAGAAAACTTCTTGCCCGCATAAGATTCCGATGTAATCAGCGAAATATCGATTTCAGGATGATGGATAAGGATTCTAACCAGTTCAGAACCGGTATAACCAGTGGCGCCAACAATACCAACTTTGTGCATAAAAAGGGCTATATATAAGAAAAAGTGTTGCGCTTAATTCAGTTAATTTTCAGAAGGTAATATTAAAATAACAACTGAAAACGTCATTAAATGTTAATAAAAATCTAGTAAAGCATACGGAAGCGGATGGTATGGTCGATGCTCTTTAATTCATCCACCACGTCATCGTCGTAATTTTTGTCGCAATCTACGATTACATAACCAATCAGTTCAGTGGTTTTCAGGTATTGCCCCAGCACGTTAATTTCGTGCCTGGCGAGCGTACGGCTAATATTGGCCAGCACCCCTGGTTTATTGTGATGAATATGTAGGAACCGGTGTGCTTTATCCAGTTGCCCGGGAAGCTGTACGCCGGGGAAGTTTACACTGTTCGTGGTAGAACCGGTATTGATGTAGTCTATAATCCGGGTGGGAACGAATTCCCCGATATTCTCCTGCGCTTCCTGGGTACTTCCGCCGATGTGGGGGGTCATAATCAGGTTAGGCAATCCGCGAAGTTCAGAAACGAATTCATCCTTATTGCTTTTAGGTTCTTCGGGGAAAACATCAATAGCTGCCCCGGCCAGTTTACCTGCTTCCAGGTTTTGTTTCAGTGCCGGGATATCCACTACAAATCCCCGGCTCAGGTTCAGGAAAATGGCGTTTTCACGCATCTGGCTAAACTCTTCAACCCCAAAAATATTCCGGTTATTTGGTCGGCCGTCAACGTGCAGGGTTACAATATCAACTGTACCCAGCAGTTCGTGGAGGGAGTTGCACTTGGTGGCATTTCCCAGCGCCAGCCGCTCCACGATATCGTAAAAGTACACATCCATACCCATGGCTTCGGCCAGTACTGAAAGCTGGCTTCCTATATTGCCGTAACCTATAATACCCAGCTTTTTACCCCGCACTTCATGGCTACCTTTAGCTGATTTTGCCCATTTGCCATCGTGCATCATCATAACTTTGTCGGGCAGGTTTCTCATAAGCATCACAATTTCGGCTATGGCCAGTTCAACCACCGACCGGGTATTACTAAATGGAGCATTGAAAACAGCCACACCCTTACGCTCGCACTCATCCAAATCGATTTGGTTGGTGCCAATACAAAAAGCGCCTACAACCAGCAGTCGGTTGGCGTTATCGAGCACTTTTTTGGTAATCCGGGTTTTGGAACGGATGCCAATAATAGACACTCCTTTAATGCGCTCGGCCAGTTCATCCTCGTCCATTCCTGCCGGATGAACTTCCACACTGTACCCTTCTTTTGTAAAGAGCGCTTCTGCATTGGGGTGAACATTTTCCAGCAATAATACTTTAATGCGGTTCTTGGGATATGATAATACTTTGTTCATTTTGTGTTGGTATAAAACTTCATCGAGCGAGGGTGCTACCGTATCGGCCAGTTGCAGCACCACATCGCGGGTTATATTTTCAGTGAAGGCATAAAATTTATGAGCCAGACCTGCCTCCCTGATCTGGTAGTCGTTGTATCCGTCGCCGATAACATACACTTCCCCGGGAAGGTTTAACTGTTGAAGCAGCTTCACTTTACCGTTATTGGAAGCCAGCACATTATTTTTATCGTACCCGCTCACTTTACCTTCGCCGTCGTAAGTAAAAGAGTTGGCAAAAACCCGGTCGGAACGGATGCCATACTCGGTTACAATAGGCACGATAAAATCCCGGAAACCATTAGAAATTACGTATACCTGGTTGGAATACTGCTCGAAGAACACCCGGTTTCTGCGAAAAGAAACCGATACCCTTTCCCTTAGTGCATCGATAAGCCGGAGAATATGCTTTCGATGAGCCGGAAGCAGGGCAATGCGTCTTTCCAGCGATTCGCTAAACGTAAGCCTGCCTTCCATGCTGGCATTGGTAATGGTTTGAATTTGGTGTAGCACCTCCTCTTTCCGGCTATCGCCTTCAAGGGTTATTTCACAAAGCACATCTAACCCTTCAACCTGTGTAAACGTGCTGTCAAAGTCAATAATAAAAAATTTTTGCGACTCCATGGATATTGATCCCGGTTGCTTTTAAAAAGGTGCAAGATAGTAAAAACATGAAGAACCGCTCAATTTCCATTACTCGATACCCGGGAATTGTTCTCGTGAACGATGGGTAACTTGCCACTACGGATGTGAATGTCGCGCTGAGGAAACGGAATTTCTATTCCTTCTTCGCCAAAACGCCGGAAAATTTCATAATACAACTGGCTTTTCAGGGCCGGAGGGCGAGAGATGTAGTCGGAAGTCCATCCCATTAATTTAAAATCCAGCGAACTACTACCGAACTGGTCGAACCAAACATCTGGTTCAGGATGATCCAGTACTCCCGGATGATCTTTCAACACCCGCAGCAGCACTTCTTTCACTTTATCGGGGTTTTCCCGGTACGATACCCCTACCGGAAACTGAAAGCGTACCCGTCGGTCGTTATGGCTCCAGTTAATTACCCGGGAAGATACAAACTCAGAATTAGGTACAATTACGGATATATTATCATTGGTATGAATGGTAGTAGTGCGGGAGGATATGTTAGTTACATCTCCGTACAAATCATCAAGCTGAATCCGGTCGCCTACCTTTATCGGTTGTTCAAATATGATAATTAACCCGGAAATAAAGTTATCGGTAATATTCTGTAAGCCAAAACCAATACCCACGCCCAGGGCGCCGGCCAGGAAGCCCAGGGCCGTAAGGTCAACGCCTGTCGATTGCACAATAACGATTAACCCGATAACCATAATCAGGTAGCGAAAAATTGCACCGATAGAATTCCGGGTACCGATATTCACGTTATACCGGGCCAGAATACGGGTAACCAGGATACGGGTAATGCGCGACGAACCCCAGAATAAAATGAAGAGGGCAAAAACCAGGATCATGATTCTGATCAGGTTAAAATCTTCCTTTCCTACGGTAAGTAATGTGCTTAGAAAAATTTCCTTCATTAGTTGAAGAACCTCTTCGGCACCATCGGATAAGAAATCCATTGCTTTCATAGTGATGCTGTTTTAATGCTAAGGTAGTAATAAGGAGGAATCGCCGTAGCTTAAAAAACGATAATCGTTTTCCAGGGCATGATGGTATATTTCGCGCCAGCTTTCACCCACGAACGCAGCTACCAGTAGTATCAGGGTTGTGGATGGCATATGAAAATTGGTAATGAGCCCCTGGCACAGTTTAAAAGAATAGCCCGGCATAATTAACAACTCGGTATTTCCCACCAACTCGTTGCTTTTTTCGCGATCCATTTTACTGATTAATGCCTGTAAAACATCGGCCCGAAAACCCGGTTTTACGCGATACGGGGTCAGTTTGTCAATCAGAAATGGGGTTTCCGGGTCTTCTATTAGCAAACTTCCGTACCAGAATAAACTCTCGAGCGTTCGCATTGCTGTAGTGCCTACCGGTACAACTAGCCGTTCTTGTTTTAGCAGGGCTTCTAGATTGCTCCGGTATACGATAATCTGTTCGTTGTGCATAGGATGGTCTTTCACGTATTCGTGATTTACTGGCGCAAAGGTTCCTGCTCCTACGTGAAGGGTGAGAAATTCCTGTGCCACTCCCTTTTCCTGTAGTTTATCTACCACTTCGTTGGTAAAGTGCAACCCGGCAGTGGGGGCTGCTACAGCCCCGTTGTTGCGTGAATAAACCGTCTGGTATCTTTCCCGGTCGGCCGGGTCGGCATCCCTTTTAATGTAAGGAGGCAAAGGCATCTTTCCGGCTTGTTCCAGTAGTTCGGCAAAGGTAACGGATGTATGATTCCAGGTAAATTGCACAATTTTTTCATCGCGATTTATCAGTTGAGCCGATAATTGCACTACTTCCCCGTTTATTTCAATATTTCGGGTAAGCACCTGGTTACTTTTCCATTTCCTTAAGTTACCAATCATACAAACCCAGGTGCAGGAATTCGTTTCCTGCATAACCTGTTCAATAAACAATGATGGCTTAACGGGAGTTAACAAAAGTAGTTCTATACGTGCCCCGTTATGTTGAGATAAAGAATCCTTGAAAAATACCAAACGGGCAGCGATTACTTTCGTATCGTTAAAATACAGTGTTGTTGTATTCGGCAGTAATTCCGGGAGCTCTGAGAAGATCCTGTTGGTAATACGCCCTGATTGGTAGTACAGTAATTTAGCCTGATCCCTGTTTTGAAGGGGCCGCTGGGCAATTTTATGCTCAGGAAGGGTATAGTGATACTGGTTTAAACGTATGTGAGTTATATCAATTTTTGTCATTGAATGGCAAAGATTATTCGATTTACTTTAATAAATTTCATTTGCGGAGAATCAGAATGAGGGTAACTCTCACCCAAACCACTGAGGTTTACTTTCAAGCTGGTCTCCTTTGAATACTTTGCTTTTCCAACCATTAATTATTTTAATCATTATGCTAAAGGAGATTTTTGGGCGCATGAAAGATTCAATCATCATGTCGCGCATTATTGCACTCATTATCGACCTGTTTGTTATTGGTTTTGTACTCAGTTTCGTGCTGCTTACCTTATTCAGGGAAACATTTATTGCTATCGGCAATTACGGGGTTTTAATCGGTTTTTTTATTACACTCATTTACTTCACCTTCAGTAACAGTAACTTATTCAGGGGGCAGAGCATTGGCAAAAGGATTATGAATATTTGGGTGGTGAATGCCCGCGGCTATTACCTCAACCTGCCCGAAGCCTTTTTTCGCGCTCTTATTCTGGCCTCAGCCATAATTTTACTGGATATTGTTTACGCCGGCCTGCCTTTAAACAAAGTAAGTGTAGGTATTGTCGATTTCGTGGGCAATGCATTGATGCTGGTTATGATATTCTTTCTCATGGCAAATCGCGAAAGCCGCCAGTCATTACACGACCTGGTAACAGGATCGTACGTTATAAAAACCAATGCGCTTTATTTCACCCCTTCTAACGAGGTAACCCCCAAGAAAAAACGGCTGATACGGGCCATTCTTATTGGTTTTGCCGCATTAAACATGCTTCCGTTGCTAAAAGAGATAGACCAACCGCAGGTTCAAACTGCCCTGCGTTCCATTAGCAGCCAGGTGGCAACCCTGGAAGGAGTAGCCAGCGAACCGAATGTGGATATTAAGTTACTTCTTCGGGGCAACGAAAAAGTAGTAGTTAAGGCAGAACTGAGCGACTATAATTTTTTCGATGGCAACAAGCTCAGTGCTAAAGTAAATTACCGCGAAAGCATAGTGGCACAGATCAAGGAAATTGTTAATAAACATGATATAATCAAGGATCGGTGCGATCTGCTGGAAATTAGCCTTAGTTACCATTACGGCCTGCACATTCTGGATAATAATTCCCTGAAGATATTTGAATCGGTAGATCTTCGTAATGATCGGGCCAGTATCACGCTACCAAACATGTTGGCTACCAGGTAAAATAGTACCTGCAAACCAGAAGGCCCTGTGTTACAGTTCTACTCACTCATTCATTAATCGGGCGGCCTTTAAAATGTAATAGTTCATTTTAAAGACCGCCCGTTTTATTGGTCGTCTATTCTACTGATTTCGGTGCTGTTATCACCTGCCTGATTTCGTCTAATATTGCCGGATCATCAATGGTAGGAGGTACTGGAAAACTTACCCCATCGGCCAGTTTTCGCAAAGCTTTACGCAGAATTTTCCCCGAACGGGTTTTGGGAAGCCGTTCTACAATAAAGGCGGTTTTAAAATAGGCAACCGGGCCAATTTTATCCCGAACTTTCTGAACGAGCTCTCTTTCCAGCTGTTCCCGGCTAAATGAAACGTTACTTTTTAATACTACCAGTCCTACCGGGCGCTGCCCTTTTAAATCGTCCGATACACCAATAACCGCACACTCGGCAACTGCCCCGTGCGAAGAAACTACTTCTTCCATTTCACCGGTCGACAGCCGGTGACCCGCAACATTGATTACATCATCAATTCTTCCCATAATGAAGAAGTATCCGTCTTCATCAGTATACCCCCCGTCTCCACTTAGGTAATATCCTTCATAAGCCGACAAATAAGCGGCCCTGAATCGTTCATCATCGTTCCAGAGAGTGGGCAAACAGCCCGGAGGCATGGGAAGTTTCACAACTACGGCCCCTTCTTCGTTGGCCTTAACTGCATTTCCAGACTTATCCAGTATCTGCACATCATACCCGGGAACCGGTTTGCAGGCAGATCCGGGTTTAACCGGCAGCGGTTCTACTCCCATCAGGTTGGCAAGCATCGGCCATCCTGATTCGGTTTGCCACCAGTGATCTATTACCGGTACTTTCAGGTTATTAGCAGCCCACTGGTAAGTGGCAATATCGCAACGCTCTCCCGCCAGGAATAAATATTTCAGGCTGTGGGTATTATAAATTTTAATGTACTCGCCCTCCCCATCTTCTTTTTTTATTGCCCGAATGGCTGTAGGAGCAGTAAACAGTACGTTTACTTTATAGTCTTCAACAATTCGCCAGAAAGTACCGGCGTCGGGAGTTTTAATCGGTTTTCCTTCAAATAAAATAGTGGTACAACCGGTAATAAGCGGAGCATATACGATGTACGAATGGCCAACCACCCAGCCTACATCGGAAGCAGCCCAGAATACATCACCCGGCTGGGTATCGTATACTGTTTTCATACTGTAGCTTAAGGCAACGGCATGCCCCCCATGCTCGCGCACAATTCCTTTGGGTTTGCCCGTAGTTCCTGAAGTGTATAAAATATACAGTGGATCAGTTCCTTTACAGGGAGTGCAATCTACTGGTTGCGCCCTATTCATGAGTGCCGCCCAGTGGAGGTCGCGTTCACCCTTCATGCTTGCCAGGTGTTGCGAACGCTGGTGAATGACTACTTTTTCGGGCTTATGTTCTGCCTGATCAATAGCCTGATCAACCAGGGGTTTATAGGGTAGCACACGGTTAACCTCTATTCCGCAGGATGCCGTAAGCAATACTTTAGGCCGGGCATCATCAATCCGGGTACTCAGTTCGTTTGGGGCAAAGCCTCCAAAAACTACCGAATGAATCGCCCCAATCCGGGCACAGGCCAGCATACCAATCATTGCTTCCGGTATCATGGGCATGTAAATAACTACGGTATCCCCTTTAGTTACCCCTAAACTGGTAAGCACTCCGGCAAAGCGGGCTACTTCGTCGCGCAATTCCCGGTAGGTGTACTTTTTAACCGTGTTGGTTACCGGGGAATCGTAGATTAAGGCTTCCTGTTCGGCGCGGCCGTTTTCCACGTGGTAATCTAGTGCAAGGTAAGCCGTGTTCAACTCCCCGTCGGCATACCAGTGGTAGAAGCCGTTGCTGTCGGTAGAAAGAATAGTAGCTGGCTTTTTAAACCAGTGAACGTGATTAGCCTGTTCGGCCCAGAACGACTCGGGTTCAGCCAGTGCTTTCTGATGAAGTTCCTGTTGTGTCATGATTGTAGGATGTATTACCAACTCACATATTAGCAAATTTCAGTTAAAAATGCCCGCTTCTTTTTGTAATTAGTTGCCGGTATTGAGAAGTAGTTTAAAAATTGGAAATACCGTATTTAAGCTCGCCAGGGCCGTTTTTGATCCTTTTTTTCCGGGTAAGAACCAGGTACCGGTTATTTGGTGAGACTTCTCCCAAACTGGGAACGATGTGCCATTATTTGGAATAAACCGCACTGTTTTACTCGATTGGGAACAGTGCGTTTAAATTAATAAGACTGGGAAAGCAAACTTATAATTTACTGGTTTCCTGATACTTGCGAGCCCTATTCATGCAGCAAAGCCTGGTTGAAGCCGGGCAGCCGTAATGATTACCAGTTTATGGAGCTGGATTTGAACCCCTGTTGGCAAGGTTCAAATACAGTGAAATGAAAAAGTTTAACAATATATTATTTATCGGCCTGGCAATTACCATTGCTTTAGCTAGTTCCTTTTCACCTGCCTTTGCTCAGCGGGGAGGAAATGGAAAAGGAAATAGCAACAGCAACAGCAACAGCAACGTTGGATCGGGATTTACTGCTAATGGTGGGTTCTGGAATAATGCTAACGATTGGTCTGGCGGGCAAGTACCCTCTTCTACTGACGACGTTTTCATCTTTGTAAATATGACTGTCGATCAAAATGCAGAAGCGCAGAATATTGAATTCCAAAATGGTAGGAAAGTTACTATTAATCCTGGCGATACCCTAACCATTTATGGCGACTTTAACGGAACAAGCGGAGGTACTCAAATGCCTAATTTTGATGTTCAGGGAACGTTGATTATTAAAGGCGATATAAATGCAACCCACCAATCAGGTGGTGATTTTAATTTTACCGGCGACGGAAATATTTCAGTTGAGGGCGATGTAAACACGGGTAAAAAAGCCTCCATTTCTTACGATGGTAATGGCTCGTTTACGGTTAACGGTGAGGTAACCGGAAACGGATCTTTAACAGTCAACGGTAGAACTTACGGCCATTCCTCTGCTCTTACGGTAGCTAACGGAGAGGTCTACACTATTTTAAACGATGATGTTTTCACTGACATTATCATTGAAAACGGTGGTACATTGAACGCACCCGCCAACGGTACTTTTACGGTTTCAGGAAACTTTACCAACAACGGTACTTACAATAACAACAACGCAAACGTTACTTTCAACGGTGCTGGTATAACTATTGGCGGAACTGCGGTTACTGCCTTTGATACGGTGAATTTCAACAACTCAACCACCCTGAACGCAACCGTAGAAGTAACTACTGAAGCCAACGTAAACGGCACACTAGATACCGACCTCACCCACGCTACTGCCGAACTGGTGATGAAGTCTAACGCAAACCAAACGGCCGGTTTCTACAACAACGGCACCCTGAACGGCAACATCGTAATGGAGCGTTACATCTCCGGTGGCAAGTACGGCCACTACATTACGGCTCCCGTACAAATGCCCATTAACGAGTTTGCCCCCGCCCAGGCCGCTTACCGCTTCAACGCCAGCCTGGGTCGCTGGGCAACAGTGAATACCGCTAATAACTTTGCCGAAGGCCTCGGGTATAACATCATCCTGAAAGAAGAAACCGTGCTGCGCTACAAGGGGAAGCCCAACGGCAACACCGTTTCGTTAACCCTGAACAAGAGCAACCGCAACACCGGGGGATTTAACCTCGTGGGTAATCCTTTTCCTTTTCCTATTGTTTGGAAAGGTTCCGATGCCCTGGCCGGTAATGGCGTAGCTTACGTGTATGATGCCGATAAGACATCTTACGAAGAAATTGCCCCTTTTGAAGATTTCGTAATTGAGCCCGGACAAGCGTTCTTCGTTAAAGCAGCTGCCAACCAGGCTACGTTAACTTTCGCTGAAAACGAGACCAGCATTAAAAGTACTACCGCTGATATGAGCACCCGCTCTTTCTTCCGCGTGATGAACGTAGAGCCTGATTTCCTGAAACTGACGGTTAATAAGGAAAATACCGATTACTCCGATAAAGTTATGTTCCTGTTCGACGACAATGCCAAAGCAGGTTATGACTATAACGAAGATGCTGATAACCGCGCCGGATGGGGAAATTCTCCTGAATTCTACTCAGTAGCCGACGGAAAGAAACTGGCCCTGAACGCCCTGCCCCGCATTACTGAAGAAGATACGGTTACCATTCCCCTGTTCGTAAACATTAAGCAGGCTGGTAATTACTCACTCAACATGGACCAACACAGTTTGAATAAATTGCCGGCAGATTTAAACATCAACCTGTACGACAGCGTGGCGGATGTATCTTACGACCTGCGAGATAAGCCAGTCGTTAGCTTTACCGAAAATAACAGTCAGGTAACCGAACGTTTCGTATTAACGCTTACCAAAGGTGTAAAAGTTGAAGAAGTAATTGTTGAAGATACAGTAGCTGAAGATTCAGTCACTGCAGAAAATATAGTAACTGTTGATTCTGTTGAAGTAGGGGTTGCAGATACTGCCTCTGCCGACAGTGTTGAAGTAACGACTGAAAATGAAATCACTGAAGCATCAACCGACAGTACTGAAGTAACGGTAGATGCTACTGAAACTGAATCGATAGCTATTGATACCACAACTACAGCAGTAGTGGTTGCTGATACTGTTGCTGCCGACAGCGTGAATGAAAATAACGAAGAAATGGTAGCTGATACAACAGCAGTTACGCAGGATACGGTAGCTGTTGGAGATACGGTGGCAGTAGAAAATACTGACTCGGTTGCCGTAGACAGCGTATCGGTAGAAGTTGCAGACACTGTAGCTGCCAACTCAACAACTGAATCTGAGCTGGTTGATAACACAAGTGCAGCCGATACAGTAACTGCTGAAGTGGTAAGCGCAGATTCTACTAACGGTGCTGCTAACCGGGGCAATGATAACAAAGAAGTTAATGAAGCGGTAACCGGCGAACCTTCGCAGAAGCTGGTTGATAATACTGCTTTCCAGCAAATCTCCGCTACTGATCTACGACTGCACGGAAGCAACCGGGAAATTAAAATCTGGTTACCCGAAACCCTGCAAACAGCCGCTACTTTTATCGTGTACGGCCTGAACGGGCAGGTATACAACAGCCTGAACCTGGCAGCTGGCGCCCCTGTTGAGCAGGTGCTGAGTGTACCCGCCAACGGCATTTACGTTGTAAATATGACTTTCAACGGACAAACTATCCAGAAGCGGGTAATGGTCCGCTAGTACAACTAAGAACACTGTAATTAACCTCTGTAAAACTGCCGGTTGCTAACCGGCAGTTTTTTTTTAGAATCCAACCGCAGTATCATCGCCCCTGGGGTCGGCCCCACCTTCAAGTATCCCATCCGGCTTTACCAGTATGGCATCCACCCGGCCAATGGTTCCCCGCGAATCCAGCTCGTGCCCTTTGTTGCGTAAGGCTTCTAAAACCTCATCTCCATAGTTCCTCCCCGTTTCCAGGTATACCTTGTTGGGTTTCCACTGGTGGTGGAACCGCGGTGCATCAACGGCTTCCTGCATGCCCATTTCGTGCTCAATTACATTTAAAATTACCTGGTAAACCGAAGTAATAATAGTGGCTCCGCCGGGCGTACCTACCACCATGAAAAGCGCACTGTCTTTTTCCACGATGGTGGGTGTCATCGAGCTTAACATGCGTTTACCGGGTTCAATGGCGTTAGCATCTCCTCCTATCAGGCCAAACATATTAGGAAACCCGGGCTTGACGCTGAAATCATCCATTTCATTATTCAGAAAAAATCCGGCACCGGCTACTACTACCTTGCTTCCAAAGCCACCGTTCAGGGTAGTGGTTACCGATACAGCGTTGCCTTCCGTATCTACAACGGAAAAGTGGGTGGTTTCCCTACTTTCGGCTATTTCGAACGTTCCAGCTTTCACTTCTTCCGATGGGGTAGCCTGATCGGGGTTAAAGGTTGTCATCCGGCTTTGGTTGTAAGCCTTTTCTACCAACTGCTCCCGGGGCACATTGTAATAGTCAGGGTCTCCCAGGTGCGTAGCCCGGTCGGCATATACCCTGCGCTCGGCTTCTATCATCAGGTGCATGCTAGCAGCCGTATTGTGTCCCATTTCAGCTAACTTGTAACTTTCAACTGCATGTAATAATTGGGCCAGGGCGATGCCACCACTGGAGGGAGGTGGCATAGAAATTATTTTGTGGTTTTTATAATCGGCTATAACAGGTTCGCGCGAAACGGCCTGGTAATTTTTTAAATCCTCCGGGGTAATTATTCCCCCTCCCCGTTCCATTTCTTCGTAAATTAATCTTGCCGTTTCTCCTTCGTAGAAACCAGCCTTGCCGTTATCGCGGATTCTTTCCAGCGTTTTGGCAAGGTCCTTAAAGTAAACCGTATCACCTTCTTCCCAGCCCTCTTCATTTAAAATAAACTCAGGATCTACTGTATTGTAGTCTTTAAATCGCTGCTGGTACCGGTTCAGTTTATCAGCTTCCCGCCTGGTTAGTGGAAAGCCGTTGGCTGCTAAATCAATAGATGGTTGGAGTAATGCCTTCATCGGAAGGCTTCCGTACAGTTCATGAGCTTTAAACATGCCGGCTACCGATCCTGGTACCCCCGAAGCAAGGTGGCCGTTACGGCTCTGACCCCGAATTATTTCTCCGTTCTCATCCTGGTACATGGTTCGGGTAGCCTCAGCCGGTGCTTTTTCCCGGTAATCAATGGCATCAGTACTTCCGTCGTTCCGGCGAATTACCATAAAACCGCCACCACCAATATTTCCGGCCCCGGGATAAACCACGGCCAGCGCAAACTGAACTGCAATGGCGGCATCGATGGCGTTCCCCCCCGACTTTAGGATTTCTGCCCCTACCTCAGAGGCCAGGGGATGGGCACTTACTACCATAGCACTGTCGGTTGGGTTAACCGATACCGGCTTCTCGCTGGCAGATGAAGAGTTGGGTGAAGGCTGGCAGGAAATCAGGTTAAATGCCAGGCTAAGGCAAGCTATTGAAAAAATAATGTGTG